>JBOHQZ010000122.1:0-11424 GCA_050732275.1 bacterium | reverse complement strand
CCAACGTGACCACGGGCAAAAGGGCATTTTTAAGGGCATGGCGAAAATACACCTTTCTTTTTGGCAAGCCCTTGGCCTGCGCCAAGCGCACATAATCCTGCTGCAGAACGTCAATGATGTTCCCTCGGACGTAGCGGGAGACGGCCGCCGCTCCGGTCAATCCCAATACGGCAACAGGCAAAATCAAATGTTGAATCCGATCCCAAAGCGCCGGCCAAAATTTCGTATCGGCGGCGAGAAAAGATTGCATTTGAGAGGCGGGAAGCCAGCGCAGTTGCACGCTGAACAGCAAAATGAAGATCATGGCCAGCCAAAATGTGGGAACGGAGTAGATGATCAAGCTGGAAAAATTCAAAAACCGCCCCAGAAAACGATCGGAATAAATTCCCGCCAGGACGCCGAAAAAACAGCCGAGAATGAAATTCGCCGCCAGCGCCAAGATCGTCAACTGCAAGGTGGCCGGAATGGCTTCTTGCAAAATTTCAGATACCGGGCGATGCTTGGCCCAAGAATAACCCAAGTCACCGCCAAAGAAACGGGTGGTCCACTGCTTGAATTGTTGATACAGCGGTTGATCCAATCCTCTTTGTTGCCGCAAAGATTCCATGCTTTCCCGCCCGGTTTTGGGTCCCCAGTACAAGTTGGTGATGTCACCGGGGCTCGAATAAACCAGCAAAAAATTCAAAACCCAAATGCCGAAGAGAATGATGGCGGAATTAAAAATTCGGCGTCGAAACATCGCTTGGCAAATTTCTTATTCAGGCAACCGTTTGGACGGTGAATCGTTGCAATACTTTTAAATATAGCTAAATTTTTGTGAGAAACAACGGTTTTTCTTTGACACAACGCTCACAAAAAAAACCGCTTTGTGGATTTACGCATTTTTTCGCTATGCGTGCATAGATTATATGTAAGCGCTGGCTCAGTGTGGCTTTACGCATTCCATCACGTTCCAGGAGGCTTAGGGACAGCGCCAAACAGATTGCCATGAAAACTTAATGCTAGCATTATAAAATCGCAAAATTCCTTTAAACTTTGAACATTATATTATTACCATTAAACATAAGCCATTCGACTTAATTTTGCGCAGGCCCTTAACGAAAAAAACACCGTAAGCCGTAAGCAGCAGGTTGGAAGGGAATCCTACCGAATCTCCTTTGTCATTTAAAAGTTTCGCCTTGTTTGCTGTCGTTGGAAGGGAATCCTATCTTTGTCCACCTCTTCAATTTCTTTTTCGTAATTTTGCGGTCATCAAGCTTTGCCCATCATCAACCATTCAACCGGGAGAATTTATGCGCAAAAAAGTTATTTTGTCGCTCGGCACGGCTTTCTGCCTGAGCTTTGCTTCGCTGGCCAGCAGCCAGGAGGCGCCGGAGAAGGCGGCTTTGCTGACGACGGAACAAGCGCGCGTGAAACTACAAAACCAAGTGAATGCAGAGAAAAGCCGTATTATCAACCGAGTCGGCCAGCTTCCCCAAAATCAACGCAAAAAAGCGCTGGCCAACCAGGTGGAAAATTCACTCATCCTTCAGCAAGCGCGAAATAGCGAAGTTGACGAAAATCAAGCACCGGGTTTGCGCAAAGCCAATTCCGAGACGGCCGCCTCCATGCGCGAGATCATTGTGCGCCTTAACAATCTGCCGGTTGCCGAACGTAAAAAAGCGCTGCGCGAGACAATAAAGGCGCTCAAAGGCAAGAAACAGGAAAATACCTCAAATTAAGCGCCGCATTTTATCAACACAGAGCACAGAGATACAGAGCTAAAAAAATCCCAAGCATTACCCTCTCTGTTTTCTCTGTGTTAATCTTTTTGGTTCTCCCGCTCGCGGGATCCGCGTTGGAAGAAATGAATATGAAAAAAATTCTCTTAAAAACGTCCCTTTTCGGGCTGGCCGTGACGCTGATCGCGGTTTTCGGCAGCCGCGTTTACAGCACGACCATGGTGAAACGCAATCTCGCCGATCTGACCAAAATGGCCGAGGTGATTTTTGTGGGTAAACTGATCGGCGCCAGCGACGGCTTGATGAAGGGCCGCATTCCATATACCGAATATACTTTTGAAGTTCTGGAATCGCTCAAAGGCGATCTGCCGGCGAGAAGCACCTATCGCTATCGGCAGCTCGGCCTGCTGAAGCCGCGCGATATGGGCAACGGCAAAACGCTGGTGCTCACCGGCAAAAATATCGGCGGCCTGCCCCTTTACAAGAACGGCGAGACCGCGCTGATTTTCCTGGGCAAGCCTTCTCCGCAAACCGGCCTGCGCACGACGGTCGGTCTCATGCAGGGAAAATTTATGATTGAAAATGGCTTGGCCGCCAACGAGATTAATAATGCCGGCTTGTTCGAAGGCATGAATGCCAGCTCGGCAAAACTGAGCAATGCGGAAAAAACCATGCTGAGCCGGAAGGCCGGGGCGCTCGATGCCAAAACTTTGATTGAAACCGTGAAACGGGCGGTCAAAGATCAAATCTTTGAATAACACGAGGGAGCCACAATCATGAGAATAAAGATACACACGAGAACAAAAAGCCCGGCGGGATTACGGATGCTTGCCGGCCCTAGCCTGCGCAGGGTAGGCATGGCCGTGATACTCTGTTGGGCGCGCCTGCTCTACGCCGGTGGACCGTTGGATTTGTTTGCGCCCGGTGTGCCCTATGCTTATGGACCAATCACTTTCGGCCAATTCGGCGGCAACGTGCCGTTTAAAACCGATCTCGGTGGCATGGGATTTCTGACCAAGGCTCAGGCTGACGCCCTAACGATTAGCAGCATGGCGGAATGGACCGCGGTACCAACTGCTTCTTTGTCCCTGGCTTTTGCCGGCGATGTTACCGATGAATTTGGCGTGCCGCTCGGACTGGACATTGACGAGACTAATTTTGATTTATTGGTTTTTGGCGTATTCAATGGCGGCGGTATTGATGTCGTTTATGACGAAACCGGCGCTATTTTCGACGCGCTCTTCGGCCCGGGCTCCGGTGTGATTGGTTTTGGGCCGCCGGAATTCTTTTATAACGACGTGCCGGAAATTGCGGAAAGCACTGTCTTTCTGAACGGTTCATTTATCAATCCTGGCGACGTTAATCCGTTTCCCGGCGCGAGTTTTCAGGGTAATTTTACGCACGAATTTGGGCATGCCGTCGGTCTGGCGCATACTCAAACGAACGGCGCAATTTTGTTTTTCGGCGATGACACCGCGCCTGAAGATTGCCTCTCGCTTGGAACTGCGACCCTAGCCGATGCAGAGACCATGTATCCTCTCACCGATGTTACTCCGGCTCCGGCAGGCGGCACTTCTTATGGCCGGGAGATCGCGACGATCGATCATCCCAATGATGAGGCCGCTTTGTCACAGCTTTATCCGGAGGCCGGCTATTTCGATTCACCCACCATCACCGGTACGATTTTCGCCAGCGATGGCGCGACTCCGCTTACCGGCGCGAATGTGATTGCCCGCAACTTGGCGAATCCGTTTGCCGATGCCGTCTCGGCGCTCTCCGGCAATTTCTCGCAATCTGCCGACGACGCCTTTGCCGGCAGGTACACCTTCACCGGTTTGACGCCCGGGGCCTCGTACGTCATTTATATTGACAGAATCATTGCCGGCGGTTTCAGCACGCCGCCCATACAAATTGAAGAGGAGGAATATTTCAACGGCGTGTCTGAAAGCGCAGACCCGAATATCGATAATCCCTGTGCGTTTACGCCAATTGCGCCGGTTGCCGGATATCCTTTTGTTGCGAATATCATCATGGAAACCTGCCATGATGACAACGAGCCCAATGACACGCCGGACACGGCAACCGGGCCGATTGCTTACGACGACGACGAGGAGGGCTGCATCGATCCTCCCGGCGACGAAGATTGGTTCACGTTTTCGGCCACCGCGGGAGACATTATTGAAGCTCGCGTCCGGGCCAGCAATTTCGATACCCAATTAGATCCGACCCTCATTCTGTACGATACGGATGGCACAACCATTTTAGCCCTCAATGACGACGAGAATTTTCCAATAAGTTTCGATTCTCGCCTCACTTTCTGCATGCCTGCCACCGGCACCTTTTTTCTGCAAGTGCAAGGCCTTGACGGCGTCAGCACCGGCGAGTATGAGTTGGCGCTCGCTTTTCTCGGCAAGGGTGATATCGAGCCTAATAACACGCCGGCGACAGCCATTCCGTTGCCCTCCGATTGTCCGAAAATAGTACTCGGTTGTATCATGCCGGAATTGGACGCGGATTTTTATTCCCTCGCGGTTCCAGCCGCCGGTACGACGTTTACCATCAATATGGACGCGCCGGACTTGCCGTTCGGTCCGCCGGATGCTTTTCTCATTCTCTACGGCACCGACGGCACGACCGTTCTCGCCTTTGACGATGATGAAGGCCCCGGCTTGGGCGCCCAAATTACGTTCACTTTTCCCGCTCCGGGAACCTATTTCCTGGAATGTTTGACCTCACCGTTTGCGCCGTCCGACACCATCGGTGTGTATCGCTTGAGCGTGATCGGCGGTACCCCCACGATTTTGCACACGAACAATCTGCGGATTGACGGCCGTGCCGGCGGCAATGGCGGTTGGACGGAATAT
The DNA here is from genome assembly GCA_050732275.1 of bacterium. Classification (GTDB taxonomy): domain Bacteria; phylum Zhuqueibacterota; class Zhuqueibacteria; order Zhuqueibacterales; family Zhuqueibacteraceae; genus Zhuqueibacter. Next base: position 6,839 of record JBOHQZ010000122.1, on the reverse strand, counting down.
CGTCCGGGATTTCCGGACGCCGCCTCTGACCATTTCTTCGACGGCCATTTCGGTTATTTTGACGGCAGGAGAGTTGACGATGGCGACGATCTCGGCGCTGATATCGTGCCGGGCTGCTTCAATCTTTATGATCCTTCCAAGGGCCCGCTGGATGAAAAGAGCGCAGACTTCCTGATTGAGGATAGTTCTGCCGTGATGAGAGGTCGCGGCACCGGCCTTGAGATTCAACAGTTCACTTTGCTTAACGATTTGCGTGGCGCCGCAGGCGCCACGCCGGCGAACTGGCTGCTCGTCAAAACGCGAGTGGTCAACAGAAGCGGCGTTCCCAAGCACGTCAAGTGGTACAAGTTTATTGATATGGATGTTTTGGACACTTTCAATAATGATTTGGCCGCGTTTGATTCCTCACGCAATATGGTTTATCAGTTTAACGCTTCAGGCAACTCGGCCTATATCGGCATGGCCGTGGTGCTCGGCAACCTCACCAACTTCCAAATCAACAACTTCGCTATAGGCACTTCGCCTGATGCCGATGATGCCGCGCGTGCGGCGTTTATGAACGGGCTCAATGCTGGCGATCTGAGCATTCCGGGGGCGGGTGACAAAAACGTCGCGTTGGCCGCTGATCTCGGCGTCATTCCCCCGAACGGCAGCGCCGAGCTCTGGTGGGCTATTGGCGCCGGCACCTCACTGGCTGAATTGCAAGCCGATATTGATGATGCCAGATTCGCCGCGCTGCGAAATTTCTTTACAATCTATAGCGATATACAGACCAAGCTGGATCACCCAGAAATAGTCAATGGATTAACCGGCGCCAACGACAACATCATTCTCGACCACGGTAAGGTGAATGGTGACCTGTGGGCAAAAAACCAAATCAGCATCACGCATCGCAGCACCGTTAACGGCAATATTACTGCTGGCGCCAATACGGATATCTCCAGGCAAAACGTGATAATCGCTGGCGCGATCACGTCGCAAGCCGACGGCTTTGTTGGTTTTCCGCTGCCGAGCTTCTCTCTGGCGCCGGTTTCTGGTCCCAGCATCACGGTGACTAAAAGTAAGGGTACGGTTCTGAAGCCGGGCAAATATAATGTCGTGCAGGTTCGCGAAGCCAAGTCAGTATTGTTAAAATCGGGCGTCTATTTTTTTAATAGCCTAAAGGTGGGTGCTCACGCCGAGCTAAAAGTCGATCTCTCCGGCGGGCCGGTCACGATCAACGTCGTTAACACTTTGCAGTTCCTCAAAATGAGTGAAATCGAGATCAAACCGGCAACCGGTTCCTCTCGCGATATCCGGATCAACTATGCTGGCACGGGAACGGTTGCGCTTGGCGAGAATGGTGAATACCAGGGCGTTATCTTCGCGCCGCAAGGAAAGATTGACTTGGGCGTCGTGGCAGACTTTAAAGGCGCGCTGCTCGGCAAGTCTGTCAATATCCGCAAAAATGCGCGTGTGTTTCCGCACGAAGCGCCGGATAATATTCCCAATCGCGCTCCGGCGATTGGCAACGAGACCAACGTGACCAGCAATGAAGTGGTGACCGATTACGAGCTTAGCCAGAATTATCCCAATCCATTTTCCGCGAACGGAACCTTCGGCAATTCGAGCACGACGATACGCTTCGCCTTGCCCGTTAGTGGCAAAGTGAAGCTCGAGATCTACGATCTGCTCGGCAATATGGTGCGCACGCTTGTCGGCAAGGAGATGAGCGCCGGCCGGCACGAAATTTTATGGGACGGACGTAATTACGGTGGGCATACGGTAGCCGTGGGAATCTATCTCTATCGCATCGTTTTTCAGCACAGCAACGGCCAACCGGCTGCAGTGATGGTCAAAAAGATGTTCTTCATTAAATAAGAGAGTAAGGCTTGTCTGGCGAGCGAAACTGCTTCGGGTCAATCTGATACTTCGTGAGCAGCTTGCCAAGCTCGCGCCGCTCTTTACCGGCGGCCAGGGCCGCTTGGCTTATGTTGCCTTGGTGCTGGCGCATCAAACGATTAAGATATTCTCTCTCAAACGTCTCAATCATCTTTTGTTTCATGACCTTAAAAGAGCACGCTTCCGTTGAGACGATGGTTACCGGAAGATCCGGTTGGCTCTCTGTTGCAGCGGGAATACCAAGGTCCTTGACTTCGATCAAGTTGCTCCGGCTGAGATGGATGCCACGGATGATCGCGCTCTCCAGCTCTCTCACATTTCCAGGCCAATCGTAAGCCAGCAAAGCCTCATGCGCATCCGGAGACAATTGCAATTCCGGCCCCGCCTCGCGGGAAGCGTGCTGCTTCAAAAAATGGCATGCGAGGGCGATCATATCCTCCTTACGCTCCCGCAGCGGCGGCAAGTGAACCGAGAAAACACAGAGGCGATAATACAAGTCCGCACGAAAAGTCCCGGCTTGCACGAGCTGCTCCAGCGGGGCGTTGGTGGCGGCAACCACTCGAATATCTGCCTGTTGCTCGCGGCTCGATCCGAGAGGGCGAAATTTCTTGTCCTGGAGCACGCGCAGCAAGGCCACCTGCGCTTTCAAGGTCATGGTTTCCACCTCGTCCAAAAATAACGTGCCCTTTTCCGCCTGGGTAATAAGGCCATGTCTTTGGGTGTGGGCATCCGTAAACGCACCGCGCTCATGCCCAAACAACTCGCTTTCCAGAAGCGTATCCGGCAGCGAGCCGCAATGCACAGAAATAAAAGGGGATCCGACTCGTGAGCTCAAGTAGTGAATCGCCCGGGCCACCAGCTCTTTTCCCGTACCGGTTTCGCCGGTAATCAGAACACTGGCTTCACTTTTGGCCATGTCCGGAAGATGGCGGATCGAATTTAGAAAAGTCGGGGCATCCCCAACCAGTTTCGCCAACGCTTGCGCGTCGCGGAGGCGTTTGATCAAGCTTTCCATAAGGATTCTCCTCCACTTAATTGTGGAGAAAATCGGTTTGAAAATCTCAACACGTCTCCAACGGTGGAAGGCTTCAAATCCTCCTAATTTGAAAATACCGAGCCCTTCACTAAACCCTGCCACGCGTCCCGCTCGGAGTAAAGCGTTTTTAAATTGGAAATAATAATAGAAATGATATAAATAACTTTCCCAATTTTCGACTTGCCGTCACATCCAACGGAGAAAGTTACTTAATCGACGCTCTTCGCGTAAGGCGAAAATTTAGTTATACAAGAGTTTAATGAGAAAAGGTGATCAGTCTGCGCCGGAATCGAACGATCTTTCAGCGCTTTGGAGAGGGAGGCAGCAATTTGAAGAGTGCGAGCCGTGTGTCCCAATCCTCGACAGTTGTTGAAGTTCATGAGCATGTGCAGCGAGGACATAAGGCAACCTTTTGAAATTTAAAACCGTTAAACCAAAACGATCCTTTGAAAAAAACATCCGAGCGGTCCGTCGCTTCGGTCAAACGTAACAAAGAATCACCACGCTTAAGATTGCCAAAAAAATAAAAAAGCTTCCGACCACCGGAAAACCGAAAAGCCAATGATGAAAAATCAAAATGTCACAACTTCGGTCGTTTCTTCTTGCTTTTTAGCGTTGAAATAAAACAAGAGGTGGAAGAAAGCTGGGCGTGTAACCAAAAGTCCCTTTACAACCCAAACACCCGTCCGCACCGATCAGGGGAGGTCGCGCGCCAAAAAAATTTCAATATGTTAAAATATAAAAAAACTCTGCTTCGAAGTCAAGGTCTTTTTTAAGTCTTTTTATTTTTTAATCTCCCCCTTAACCTTTTCTTAATATTTTCATGCCCAGGACACCCTGCATTTTTGAAACCTAAGCAACTCAGCCGAACAACCTTTGGTGAATTTGTTCACAACCCGACAAACGAAGAGAATGCGAAGCAAATTTCAGTCATTTAGGAATCCTTATTTAAAGTGCAATTTTCATTCCATTCTTCAAAAGCAAAAAATACCACGAATATTGTACTATCGAGACAATGTTTATTTTACAATTACCTCGACGTTAAATGAATACGGTTTTCATTTATCCAAACTCAAGGCCTCCCTCTTGCTACAATTTATGCAGCAAATGGCGACTATTTGCGACATTTGAAAGCACCTGATTATTCTATTTCTTTGCCTCCAATGTAAAATCCTTGTTACGACGCAAAATCGCCGTTACTTCACCAGCATAAGTTTTTTGGTAAGAATTTCGGATGAGATAGGCGCCGCTGGGCGCCCTTACGCCGGCATCGTCGCGGCCATCCCATTGCGCGATGTGCTCACCGGCCAAAAACTCGCCTTCGAGCAATGTCCGCACATGCTCACCTAGAAGGTTGACAATCGTAAGTTTCGAATAACTTGCTTTCTTAACGTGAAAACCTATAGTGGTAGAGGGATTGAAAGGGTTAGGGTAATTTTGCTCGAGATCATAATCGGAGACAATTTCAAGTGCCGGATCGTCAGCGCTGGTGCGGAGCGGCTCCACATTGCTGATGACGGCAAAACTATCCGCCACCACGCCTTTGACGTCCTTAAAATAGGCAGTCGCCAAATTGGAAACACCATGATCGCCGATAAAAGCAATCTTGAAATTGGCCGGCGTTTCATTGGAAGATTGCGCCACCAGAGGAACCGCGGCAATACCCGTCAAAATAATCACCACTCGCAAACTCAGCGTTAGCGTTCCGCCAAAACTAGAGTCCTTCATGCTGATCGTCCTTTTGTTTTTTGAGGGGAGTGTGAACTTTCTAATCCACACCGTGCATGCGGACAAGAAAGTCCGCGCTCATCTTGCTTTTGACATTACCCGGCGAATCAACGCGAAGCAGCGCAGCATCAGCTTTCAATGAGCTGTGCCGCGCGCCGGGTGGCTTCGACCACGGCTTTGATAAGCGTCACCCGCAAACCGCCTTCTTCGAGCTGAAGAATGCCGTCAATGGTGCAACCCGCCGGCGTGGTGACCGCATCTTTCAAAAGCGCCGGGTGCGCGCCGGTTTCCAAAACCATCTTGGCGGCGCCAAAACACATCTGCGCCGCCAATTCGGTCGCCACCTGCCGCGGCAAGCCGACCTTCAGGCCGCCCTCAGCCAGCGATTCCAGAATAACATAAATATAAGCCGGGCCGCTGGCGCTGAGCGCCGTCACGGCGTCCATATATTTTTCATCGATAAGCATCGTGCGGCCGACCGCATTGAAAATTTGTCGGGCGAGAGAGAGATGCTCGTCGTTCGCGTGAGCGCCCCGGCACAACGCCGTCATGCCCGCGCCAACCAGCGCCGGCGTGTTGGGCATGGTTCGCACCACCGGCACCGGCTTTTCCAAATGCCGCTCGATAAAAGCAGTGGTCGCCGAGGCCGCTATCGAAAGCACCAGTTGATCATTGCGAATCACTGGCTTGATCTCGGTGAGCACCTCCCGCAGGGCCTGCGGTTTCACGCCGAGCAAAACCACCTCGGCATCGCTCACTGCGGCACGGTTATCCAAAGTCGCTGGCACACCCAGCCGCGCCGTCACCTCTTCGAGGCGATGTGCATGTTTGGCGGTGGCAACAATCTGGCCGGCGGCTAAAATTTTTGCTTCAATCAGCGCCTTGATCAGCGTCTCGCCCATTTTTCCGGCGCCGATCACAGCGAGCTTGGAAAAGTTTTGCATCATGGCCGAAACCTCGTTCAAACCGATGAGTGAGAAGCTTACAACATTTTTCTCCGCCGATGTTCACCGAAGCCACCGAGCGTCGCCGAACAATTCAACAATCTTGCGGCGAGGCTCGGTGAACTCGGCGCATTGCGGCGGGAAAAAATTTGCCCTGTTTGTAATGAATTTTAGTTCGCAAAAGGCTTAAATTGATACAAGCCGATTGTGTAGCCTTGCCGCAGCGCTTTCACCCTCTCGCATCTGCCGCTTCTTTGTTGGCAACATACCATTGAATGGTCTGCTGCAACCCCTCCCGCAAAGAGGTCGGCGGCTCCCAGCTGAGCGCTTTTTTCATCCGGCGCACGTCGAGAATTTTTTTCATCTGCCCGTCGGGCTTTTCGGCATTCCAGGCCAGCCCGCCTTCAAAGCCCGATACTTCCTTTATGGTTTCAGCAAGCTCGCGGATGCTGGTGCCGACGCCGGTGCCGATATTTATCGGTTCGACCTCGTCGTACGCTTCAGCGGCGCGCACAATCGCCTCGGCTGCATCGTTGACGTACAGAAACTCCCGGATCGGCCGCCCCGATCCCCATACTTCCACGGCGGCTTGGCGCTTTTGCCGGGCTTCGACAAATTTGCGGATGAGCGCCGCAGCGACGTGCGAGCGATCAGGATTGAACGTGTCCTTCGGGCCGTAAAGATTGGTAAGAATCAGATGAATGCCATTGAAACCATATTGTTTCTTGTAGGCCCAGCATTGGAGCGCCATCATCTTTTTGACCGGGCCGTAGTTTCGCACGCTCTCATGCACCTCGCCGTTCCACAAATCATCTTCGTTCAGCTCGCCTTCGAGATATCCCGGATACGAGCAGGCGGTGCCGATGCCGACGAATTTTTGGACGCCGCTCAACCGGCAGGCTTCGATAAGATTGGCTCCCATGACGAGATTCTCATAATAGATCTTGCCTGGGTGCATTTGATTGATCCAAATGCCGCCATAATAGGCCGCGCCATGAATCACGATTTCCGGCTGGTGCTCGGCAAAACACCGCATGCCGTCGCTCAAATGAATGAAATTATATTCGTGCCGGCGCGGAACGCACACCCTGGCGCCATGCGCCTGCAAAATCTCGACGACGTGGCTGCCGAGAAAGCCCGATCCGCCGGTGACAACCACTTTCTTATTCTTCCAGAATGACATCCGCAATCTCCTTATGCTTTAAAGCGGTTTTGATGAACAAACTCGAATTCCAAAATTCGAAACCGTT
>JBOHQZ010000121.1:0-11458 GCA_050732275.1 bacterium | reverse complement strand
TTCCTCTACGAAAACAGAAGTCGGTAAGTTGCGCTTCTTTGATCATTGTCTCCCCAATCTGTTAACGATAACAACACCTGCCAGCGCCAGGGTTCCACCCAAAAGTGACAGACCGGAGGGGATTTCGCTCAACTATACGCAATCAAGCAAGCGCCACCGAAGCTGGCCCCGATGCCGATCCATCCCCACAACGTCAATTGTTCATTATCTTCAGTTGCAAGTTTCTCCAAGCTATCGCCTTATACGAAATTTTTTGCTTTCGGTTTTCTTGAAGAATGCGCAATCGCCGAGGGAAAGATTCCAGTGAACGCGATGCGGTTGTATCTAAAAGCGCTCGACGCCAAAATCAGCATCGTTCCGGGTCCGGTCTTTTCCGCCAAGCAGCGTTATCAGAATTTTATCCGCATTAGTTGCGGCCATCCGTGGTCAGTCGAGCTGGAACAGGCGCTGGCGACGCTGAGGAGGTTGGTAGATAGTATTTAGATTCCAGATTTTAAAAATACACTTGCATTATTGGTGTTGAGTTTTATAACTTATGACAATGTCAGAATTCAAATATTCATCGACAATCAGTTAATTCACGATCGACAGGTGAAAGATGGCTATCGCAATAACTCTCAGTTTGCCCGAAGGTATCATCGAGCATGCCAAACGTTTCGGCTGGGCTACACAGCGAGACGTTGAAGCGGTACTGATTGATGCATTGGAGATGATATGGCCGACGCTTGGAAGTTTGCCAGATACTGGTCTTCATCCGTCTGTATCAAGCCTTGCCGATACAGAAGTGTTGGCATTAGCCGATGCAAAAATGGATTCCACTCAAAATGAACGGCTTGGCGCGCTACAAGCAAAGGGAAAAACACGTGGACTAACGCCGGACGAACGTTATGAATTACTGGCGCTCATGCAAATTTATCAGTTGGGACAACTGCGAAAATCAGAGGCGCTTGCCGAGGTAGTTCGGCGCGGATTGCGGAAACCATTACCTGCATGACCAAACTCCCAGAAATCACTCGGCATCGGGTATGAGAACGCGCAGGCAATCGTTGCGAATATTGCCTTATTTTGACTTGTTGAGCCAATTTAGAGACTAAAGAAACCGGAGAAAAACTTCATGGAAACCATGCAAATTCAGTTGCCGCTCCCTTTGGCGCAACGAATAAGGTATTGTTGAACCTGTTAAACTATATACTCGTCACGCTGGATTGTTACGACAAGTTTTCCTACTTCTCCACCACCTGCATTACATGCCCATCCGGATCGCGCACCAAGAAACCTTTCTTGAAACTGAGCTTGCCTTCAGGAATCGCGACCGCGGCGGCAGACGAGACGAATTCATAATTATCTGCGGCGCGAACACGCTGGGCTAATGCCTCAGTGTTGTTGAAAATCAAAGTTGTCTGCCAATGAATGAGATCATTGGCGCGGGCATCATCGGGATAAGGCCGTCCGTCGCGTGGGGCCAAATATTCGAGAAATTCGATGCCGGGGCCTTTCGGCGCGCGCAGGCCGCTGATGTGCAGCCTCGCGCCGAAGACGTTGTTGAGATGCTCCTGCTCCGTGCCGTAATTCTCGCTTTCGCCAGTCAATTTCAATCCCAACACATCACGATAGAATTTCAAACTCTGTTCCGTGTTCGAGACAACGATGGCCGTATGATCAATTCCCAAAAATAACTTGCCACTTGCAACTTGCCATTTGCTGTCACCCTTTCCCGCCGGAAAATAAATGACCTCCAAATGATGACCATCCGGATCGCGAAAATAAAACGCGCGAATGCCGGCGGCGCCTTTATTCCAATCCGGAATGCGCTGCGGGCCGGTGGAAGCGTGCTGCACTTTGGACTTGCGCAGGCGCTGATAGGCTTTGTCCATGTCACTCACGACGATGGCGATGTGCTGGAACCACTTGTCGTTGCTGCGCATATCCACCGGAATCGGCCTTCCCTCCGGCGCGAGATAATCTGTCAATTCGACAAACTCCTCGCCGAGCTGCAAGCGCACCACACGAATCCGCAATCCGAAGACGCCGTAAAGGTGCTCGTACTCATCGCCCGCCACTTCGACATCCGAGACTTTTTCAAAGGTCAATACCTTCGTGTAAAAATCCAACGCGCGATTCATGTCCGAGACGGTCATGCCGATGGCATCGACGGCTTGAACGAGATCGTGGCCGTTGGTCTGCGCTTGCGCGCAGAAAGCAAAAAGAAAAAGGCAAAAAGAAAATAGCAATAAAAGGGCGCGGGGTGATCGTTTAGTGATTCTCGTTTTCATAATAATTTCTTTCGACAATAGACAGTTACAATATTTTTTTACAACGGATAAAAAAACGACCACCGGATAACAACAGTTTCAATACATGAAAATCCGTTGGGCGTTTTTCAATCCGTTGGGCATAATTGTATTTTGTATAACCCAGTCGGGCCGACTGGGTTACAGTCGTTGCAGCAGATGATCTCCCACCCGCAGCGCATTCGCCATGATCGTCAGCGCCGGATTTACCGCGCCGCTCGAGGGAAAGAAGCTCGCGTCGACGACGTAGAGATTATCCACTTCGTGCGCTTTGCAATTGGCGTCGAGCGCCGAGGTTTTCGAATCGTTGCCGAACCGGATGGTGCCGTTTTGATGCGCGACGCCGGCGAGTGGAATGCGTTGTCCGAGAAAACGTTGCAGCGGAATGATGTGCTCCATGCCTTCGATTTCTTTCAACATGCTTTTGAGCTTGGCCTGCAAGCGTTTGTGGCCTTCTTCGTTATTCGGCGCATACGAGAGCACGATATTGCCATTGCGATCCAGCGTCACGCGATTCTTGGGATCGGGCAAATCCTCCGAAGTCAGCCAGAAATCGAGCGAGTGCTTCGCCATGATGTCAAGCGTCAAGCCGGGAACGAAAGGCGGCGCGCCGGCTGAGAGTGTGGTGCCATCCAATTTACCGACGAACGAGATGTGGCCCATCGGGAAATCCCATTCTTTCGAGCGGAAATAAAAGTCATTGAGCGCCAGCGTCTTCTGAAAAATCGAAGGATTCGGATGTTGCGAGATCGCCAGCACGATGGAGTTGATATGGCCCATGTAATGACGGCCAACCACATCCGAGCCATTCGCCAAGCCTTTCGGATGCTTGTCATTGGCCGAGCGCAGCAACAAGGCCGCGGAATTGATCGCACCGCACGAGACGACGACGACGTTTGCCGAATAAGTTTCTTTCGCGCCGTTGCGCTCGACATGAACTTGCGTGACTTCGCGGCCCGACGAGTCGGTTTCGAGACGCGACACATACGCTTCGGTCAATAGCGTCACATTGGGGTTTTTCAATGCCGGATCGACACAAACGACTTGCGCGTCCGATTTGGCATAAACCAAACAAGGATGGCCATCACAGGTATCGCAGCGAATGCAGCGGCTGTGCAAGCGATCGTTCTCGTTGAGCATGATGCCGAGCGGCACGTGGAACGGCTTGTAGCCGAGCTTGGCGAGATCGTCATGCAATTTCTGAATGCGCGGCTCGTGGCTGACTTTGGGATAGAGATAGGGCGCGCTCGCCGGTGGCTCGGTCGGATCGACGCCGCGCTCGCCGTGAACTTGATAGAGATGCTCGGCCTTGGTGTAATAAGGCTCCAACTCGTCATAAGAAACCGGCCACGCCGGAGAAACGCCGCCGTGATGCTTCAGCTCACCAAAATCTTCTTGGCGCAAACGAAAGAGCGCCGCGCCATAAAATTTGGTGTTGCCGCCGACATAATAATTGGTGTGGGGATGCAGCGTCTTGCCGTCTTTGTCTTTCCACTCTTCTTTGGTGTTGTACTTGGCCTGGACGTTGACGGCGCGCGTGCTCCAGTTGTCCTTCTCGCGAGGCACGTAGCTACCGCGCTCCAAAATCAAAACCTTTTTGCCGGAAGGCGCCAAATGGTAGGCGAGCGTCCCGCCGCCCGCACCGCTGCCGATGATAATCACGTCGTAATGATTTGCGCTGGCCATAGTTTTCTCCTCTAAAGTTGGTTCTTCCATTGGTCGCGCGACGACGGCAATCCTTACACCTTCTTCACCGCAAGCCAGCGTCGGTATATTTATGCAATTAACATTTAGTGACAATAATCAGATTCCGCATGTTTTCCTCTCTCCTTAAATTTATAAATGCTATTAAAGATAAATAAAACTTCTTGTAACTATTCAGGTAACCGTCCAGACGCTTCGTGATTTGAGCAAGCTTATTGTACAAAACAACCGTCATTCTCGCACAAAAGCCTGCGGCCGTAGGTGTCCGGCCGGTGAATAGTTACAAATTCTTTAAATCCAAACACGTCGGATTTTATTTGATTCTTCACCATTTGCTTTCGTCGGTATATTTGAGTATTAGCAATGTGGATAAATTTTCTATGGCAGTTTATGGCAGAATTCAAGGCGTGAAAGAACTCTTTCAATCATTAGTTCTGGCATGCACCCTGCTCGTCGTCAACACGGCTTACAGTCGCAACAATGACGGAGATTTGCGCCTAGCGCTCGAGCTCAAAGATGGTTCCCGCCTCGTCGGCGCTCCGTCAATAGAAAAAATTCCGTTGCAAACGCCTTATGCAAGGCTGTCGTTAGCGTTGCCGCTCATCACCGCTGTTGAGTTCACCGGCGACTCCGGGGCGGCAAAGGTATATCTCGAAAACGGCGATATTTTGCAAGGACAAGTCGATCTCGAGGCGATCACGATCCAAACTTTATTTGGCCGGCAAACGATTCCAACGCAATATATCACTCGAATTATTATGCTGGCGGGAAACCTGCTTGATGGGCTCATTCTACATTATTCATTTGACAATTTCACAGGTGGGAAAATTCTCGATCTGAGCAGCCGAGAAAATCACGGCACAGTAAAGGGCTACATTCCACGGCCGCAACGAATTCTCGACAACATTTACGAATTTGACGGCGTCGACGATCACATCGAGTGCGACAATAATCTCACCAGCGCCAACCCCGACAGCACGATCACGATTTGTGTCTGGATCAAGCCCACCGTTTGGGGGAATCGGAAAAGCAACTGCATCGTGAGCAAAAAGGCCAACGACAACGCCAACGGCTACGTCCTTTATAACGACGGCTATTATCCTTCGAAGCTCAATTTTCGCATGCGCGGCACGCTCGGATCCGCGAATATGTTGCATTCCAAGTCGAATGTGGAAATCGGCGTGTTGCAACATTGGGCTGTGGCTTATGACCCCAATGCAAAGCAAGCCAGAATTCACAAGAACGGCATTTTAGATCGGACTTACGAAGCGATCACGATCGGCAATATGAATAATGAAATACCGCTCCACATCGGGCGTTCCCACACTTGGGGCGGTTATTTTAGCGGAATCATGAACGATCTGATGATCTTTGAACGGACACTCACAACTGAAGAAATCCGGCAAATCTATACCTCACAAAGGCGCGACTAATGACGCCAAACAAATCATTATCACTTCCATCTCAGCTCCAACGCGAGTGGCTCATTGGCAACGGCCACGGCGGCTACGCGATGGGCGCGCTCGATGGCACCTGCCGGCAAACGCATCACGCCTTGCTGGTGATGCCGGTGCGGCCGCCGCTGCAGCGTGTGATGTACATTCGCCAATTAGATGAAGCGCTGTTCATCAATGGCCGATGGGAATCTCTTGCGGCGGATGTTTCCGGCGATGGCACAACGCATTCATCACAACCGGCATCACGTTGCGATTTTTTGCTGGAAAGCGGCATACCGCACTTCAAATTCTCGCTGAACCAGAATGACGTGATCAAATCTTTGTGGATGCCGCAAAGCGGCCAAGCGCTTTGCGTGCGTTACGAAATGATTGGGGGAATCTCAACACGGTTGCGGGTGGTGCCATGTGTCAGCTTTCGCGATCTTGAGGCCGGCCAGTTGCTCGCCGATTCATATCTCGTGCGCGCACACGCCAAAGGGATTCTCATTTTTGCCGATCCGAACGAAAAGCCGTGCGCCATCAGCGCCAATCGTCCCGGCATGTTGTATCCCGTCAACAGTTGGAAAACGCTGCGGCTTTTTGAGCCGGTCACCGACACCTGGCAAAATGAAGAAGTCTATCTTCCCTCTGCGTTCGAGTTCGAGCTGCGCGCCGGCGAAAATGTGACGATGATTTTTCAGATCGAAGACCTTCTGCGCCGTACCGAGGAGCAGGAAGAGATCGATGCAGAGGCCCTTTATGCGCAAGCGCTGGAACAGCAACGAAAATTGACACAAGCCTTGAGCCAAAGATTTCCGCACGCGCCGATGCGACAACTCGCGGTTGGCGCGCCACATTTTCTCATCAAACGTGCAACGGCGATGACGCAAGGTAGCCACACGATTTTGGCCGGCTATCCTCGCCTACCGGATTGGGGCCGTGACGCAATGATCGCCCTACCCGGGCTTTTGCTCGCGACCGGACGTTTCAATTTGGCCAAAGAAGTTTTGCTTTTGTTCCTCAAACATGCCAAGCACGGCGTGATCCCCAACTATTTTTCCAGCCGGCCGGAAGCGCCGAATTACGACAGCCTCGATGCGACGTTATGGATGTTTGTCGCCATCTACGAGTATTGGCGCGCCTCGGGAGATCGCGCTTATCTGGAAGAAATGTATCCGCTGCTTTTGGAAACGCTGCACGCTTACATGCACGGCGGCGCGCCCGGGGTGAAGCTTGATGCCGAGGACGGCTTGCTGTTTGCGCTCGAGCAGCATCGTCCGATGACATGGATGAATGCGGCGGTTGGCAGTTGGTTGGCAACCCCGCGCCACGGGAAGGCCATCGAAGTGCAAGCGCTATGGCACAACGCATTGCGCATCATGGCCGAGTTTGCCGAAGTGCTCGGCAAAGACGAGGGCGCGCGGCGCTGCCACGAATATGCCGAGCGCACTGCGAAAAGCTTGCAGCAAAAATTTTGGTGTGAAGAGACGAATTTTCTTTACGACGGTCTACTCGATACGAGCGTGAAGAATACCGTCCGGTCGGCAAATAATAATTCAGTCGTGGTAGGCGACACCACGATTCGTCCCAATCAAATTATTGCTGTGGGCTTGCCGTTTACCGTATTTTCCCGCGAGCAAACGCGCGCAGTGATCGAGCTTGCGGAGAAAAAGCTGGTGACGCCGTATGGCCTGCGAACGCTCACACCCGATCATCCCGCTTATTGTGGAACATATCTCGGCTCGTCCAAACGCCTGGCCGCGGCGCGGCACAACGGCTGCGTTTATCCATGGTTGGTGACTTGTTTCACGCGCGCGCATAAGCGCTTGTACGACAATCCGCGCGCCGTGTACGAAATGTTCGAGCCGCTGTTTGGCGAAACGGAGCGATCTTGTCCCGGCCACATCGCTGAAATGTACGATGGAGCTGGGCCGCATCATCCGCGCGGCGCAGCGGCTTTTGCGGCGAGCGCTGGCGCGGTTTTGCAGAGCTGGCAGATTTTGCAGGGAAAGGCTAAATGAGAAAGTTGGTAATGAACTAAGGTGGGTTACCCGTTTTTAACGAGCCTTTTCTGCTTTGATTGCTGAAAATGGATGTAGTGCTCGTTAAAAGTATTATTGAAAATCGTTTCATTAATTCTACTTATACCAAGAGAAAGCCGTCGAGCATGTCAATACGGAATTTTTGATCAGGGTGGAAGTCGATGCGCAAGAGCTGGGTTGGCTTGCAGAGGCTCTCACAGATTATTTTCAAGAAACGAAAAGTCGCACGGTCAGGTCGATTTTAAGAGGGTGGAACAAGCACAAGAAGCGCTTCAAAAAATTTATTCCTCTCGAGGCGCTGGCGACGCAAGAGACGACGGCGGCTGCGCTTGTGAGCCGGCTCAAGCATAAAAGCAGTTTTAAAGCAAAAGCTTTAGAACACGGATGACGCGGATGAAACGGATTCTCACGAAGGCAAAACAATTTGTAAAGCCTTTTTAACTTGACGATGTTAAGTTGGCTTGAACGAAAGCAAAGACAGAAACATGGGGTTTGATAGCATCAAAGAAATGCTCACCGTGGAGCAACGAGAAGCCGTAAATATTTTTCTGCCCTCCATTTTTCTGCCATTACTTTCTTTAAAAGTTAGTGACATAGACCTGGCAGCCCCTTCCGAATCTGCTCTTCAGTGAACCGCGTGACAGGCTTCAAATCGTCGGGCAGCACCTGGCTGTCCGCTAACGGGACGCTGATTCCCTCTGCCAGCATGCGGATTTGAGAAACCGTCACCATGGGCGTTGGCAGCACTCGCTCCGACATCCAGGCCAAGCAGTGTTGCGCCAGAACCGGAAACGGCAGGACCACAATGCGTTTATGCATCACTTGGGCGATGCGACGGACGGCGACGCTAAAGGTCAGCTCTTCCGGACCCACGACCGCCACCGTTTGCCAGGAGAGCCGTCCTTCGACCAAGGCCGCGCGCAAGATAGTCACGAGGTCTTCGACGGCAATGGGGCGAACTGTCTGTTCGCGGAGCCCAACAGTGGCAAAAACCGGCACCCGCCGGAGGAATTGACTGAGGTGGGTTAGGAGATGATCCCCAAAGCCATAAATCAAGCCCGCTTTGAGGATGGTGTAATCCAGACCGGAGGCGCGTACGAGCTCTTCGGCGGCCCACTTGGTTTCGTGGTAGGGCGACTGACACAGCGGGCGAGCATGCAGATAACTGATCAGCGCCAATTTCGGGACCGCCGCCTGTTGGGCAGCGCTAATGACACAGTGGGTACCGTCGACATGGAGGCGCTGATAGGTTTGGGCGCCGACTTCGCGGTTGATACCGGCACAGTGCGCGACAGCGTGGCAGCCAGCAAACGCCTGGAGCAATTGGGCTTCGTTATCAATACTGGCCGAGATAAAGGTGGTATTACTCATGTTGCGCACGCCAACGTCGCGCCGATCCAGCCCACGCGCGATGAGGACCACCTGATGACCCCGCTGGGCCAGGTCGCGTGCTAAATGGCGCCCGATGAAGCCGGTCCCGCCGGTGATGGCAATGCGCATAGAGGGAGTCTAAGTTAGAGTTCGCGTTTCATCCCGGATTTATGGGTAATGAGTATACCGTGTCTATAGTTTGTCAATTTTATTTTGAATTGCCTGCTTATCGGTGTGTGTTTTTGCTAATGAATATGCTTTTTCGAAATGCTCTTTTGCTTTCCTATTGTCAATGCCGCCGTACAGTTCGCCAAGAAGTGTGTAGTAGAACTGATTGTCAGTCAAATTCAGTTTCTCGGCTTCAATAATGGCTTCCGGCTTTCCATTTGCTTTTGAAAGTGCATAAGTTCTGTTGAGCGCTGCCATGGGTGAATATTCTATTTGCAACAACCGGTTGTAGAGTTGTAAAATATTTTTCCATTTTTCTTTTGTATCAGATTTTTGCGTGTGCCAATAGGCGATGTTGGCTTCCAAATGATATTTGGAAATTTTGTTTCCGCTTGCCGAGCAATTTAAAAAATATCCTCCTTTGCTTATCAGGTCTGAGCTCCAGAGACTCGTGTCTTGTTCTTCGTATGCAATAAGCTCGCCATTTTTATTCAAGCGTGCTTCAAATCTCGAGGCGTGAAAACACATCAGGGCCAGCAGCGCGTTGACCTGCGGCTGGTTGGTGCTTTTGTTTTCAACCAGCATGGAGCACAAACGCAAGGCTTCCAGGCAAAGGTCTTTGCGAAGCGTTGCATTTTGGCTGACGGAATAATATCCTTCATTGAATAACAAATAAATCGTTCTCAAGACGGCGTCTAATCGTTCATCAATTTCAGATGAGCTTGGAAGCTCGATGGTGATTTTTTCTTCCCGGAGTTTTTCCTTGGCGCGGAATAATCGTTTATTGATGGTTTCTTTGTTGGTCAGAAAAGCGTCGGCAATTTCTTCAATGCCGAATCCGCACAGAATGCGCAGCGATAACCCGATCTGGGCTTCGGGCGAGAGGGAAGGATGACAAATAACAAACATCATCTGCAACTGGCTGTCGTTGATGTTTTGCGGAGATAGATCGATTTCTTGTTCGTGAAAGCCGGACGCGGTGTTTTTTTATTTCCGGGGAAATTTTGTTTTCAAAGATGGAATGACGTTGCAAATAATTTTTCGCTTTATTCTTGGCGACGTGGTAAAGCCATGCCGTCGGATTGTGCGGAACACCTTCCAATCCCCACGCTTGTGCGGCTATAAGGAAGGTGTCGCTGGCAATGTCTTCGGCAATTCCTATTTGGTCAAACCCAAAACGCTTGTAAAGGACTGAAACAATTTTTCTGTATTCTGTCCTGAATAGATGCGGTATGAGCTCACCGTGATTCATAGATAAATTACGCGAAACCTAAAAAGAAGTGGTGTCATGCCAGTGCACGACTCGTGGAGCGAACGCTGGCCTCCACCTTAACTGTTGTTGTGTACCGCGACCACTTTTCTGACTTCTACACTATTGCCCTCTCCTTGCAAAATCGGGCAACCCTTTGCAATGGTAACCGCTTCGTCAAAGTCCTTGGCTTTGATAATGATGTAACCGGCGATTGATTCCTTGATCTCAGCATACGGTCCGTCGGTTACGACATTGTTTGATTTTAGAACCTTGCCTTCAGTTGATAAACCTTTGCCTCCGCTGAATTTGTTTTGGGCGGCAATGCCACCCACCCAGTCATGATACTGTTTCATGTACACTTGCAATTGTTCCGGGGAAGGTTGAGCATCTTTGGTTATGATGTCCAAGCGCATCAATAATAAGAATTCGTCCATTTTATTGACTCCTTAATTAAGTGAAATTCCATTCCAATAACAAATGAAATCGCAGAAATTGGATATCAACATCTAAAAAACGCTTCCGTTCAGCGCAGAAAGGCGATCACTTCGCTCTGAAAGCGCTCGGGCTGGTCCCACATGATGACATGGGCGCTTGCCGGGATGCGCTTGAGAATCGCGCCCTTAAGTGGCGTGTAGGCCGCCTTGTAAAAGCCGTCGATCTCGGCGTCCGTGATCTGCCCGCCCTTGGGGGTCACATAGAGCACGGTTGTCGGCACGACGATCTTTGAGAGTTCGGGGCCCAGATCGGTGACGATCAGCTCGTGAAAGGCGCGCGCCGAGACGTCGGGATCGCTGTTCAGCAGGTCATCAATCGCACCGGCACGCATCGCGGCAGTATTGATCATGTTGTTGATCGTGGCTTCGGCCTGTTGCTGCCGTGCGGCTGGATCGGCGGCCTTCATCGTAGGCCAAGATAGCGTCGGCGGTTGGCTTGACGCTCTCGGGGGTGGTTCCCGGTGGGCCAAACACCGCGCCAATGAAGGGAGGCACATCCACCACCATCAGTCGCGAGATTGCCTGGGGGTGGCGTGCGGCGAGCATCATGCCGATCAAGCCGCCCATCGAATGACCAATCACCGCCGGTTTCGTGAGCCCCACCGCTGTAATATAACGCGCAATCTCCTCGGCGATCGGAGCCGCCACTGGGCCCTCGATGTTGCCGCCCTTGGGCTGGCCGGCGAAACCCGAAATCTGG
>JBOHQZ010000120.1:0-11667 GCA_050732275.1 bacterium | reverse complement strand
AACAGGCTAACCGGCTAACCCCAAACGCAGGCTTTCAATGAATTGGCAGTGGTGGGAAGAAAATCCGTTAAACGAAGCTGAATATGCCGCGAAGCGGCTTCGCATGGTGAATACGCAGATCGAGCGTCGCGGCATTCGTGACCGGCGCGTCATCGAAGCGATGCGCGAGGTGCCGCGCCATTTGTTCGTGCCGGAACGTTTCCGCTTCATGGCTTACGATGACTCGCCGATTCCCATCGGCTTCGAGCAGACGATCTCGCAGCCGTACATCGTTGCTTACATGCTGCAAGCGCTCAAGCTCACCGGCATGGAGAAAGTGCTGGAGATCGGCACCGGCTCGGGCTATCAAGCCGCCCTGCTGGCGCGGCTGTGCGAAAAAGTGTACACGGTTGAAATCATACAGGAGTTGGCGGGGCGCGCTGAAGCAATGACCGAGCAGCTTGGCCTTTCAAATGTCAAAATACATTGCGGCGACGGCTATCTCGGCTGGCCGAAAGCAGCGCCCTTCGATCGTGTCGTCGTTTCCGCGGCGCCGGGCCAGGTGCCAAAGCCTCTTGTCGAGCAGCTTCAGCCCGAAGGCCGGATGATTTTGCCACTCGGCGATTTCGACCAACAGTTGTTGCTGATCCACAAAACGGCCGCGAACAAAATTTTTCGGCGCAAGCTGGTGCCGGTCAAGTTTGTGCCGATGACGGGTTTGGCGGAGAAAATAAATTGAGCATGGCAGCGAACCAACCCAACGCTTCTCGCGCCAAACGTGGCAAACAAGTTCTCACCGAGCGTGAGGTGTTGCAGGCCTGGCAAGAGAAAAAGTCTTCGATCCTCGTGCCGGCGAAAATGCTGATCACCCCCGCAGCTCGCGATGCGGCAAAAGTGCGCAAGATCGAGCTGCGCCGCGAAGGCGAAGCCGGGAAGGCAAATTCCACAAATGCGCCGCCATTGGCTCCGCCGGTGCCGCCTGCGAGTGGGATCGTGGCGATCGGCGCGGATCACGGCGGTTATGCGCTGAAAGAGCAGATCAAAATACATTTGCGCGAGCTGGGTTATCGCTTTCAAGATTTCGGCACGTTCAGCGAAGCGCCGGTGGATTATCCCGATGTCGCCGAGGCCGTGGCAACGGAAGTGGCAAACAGCAAGGCTTGGTGCGGCATCGTCATTGACGGCGCCGGCATCGGTTCGGCGATTGCCGCCAATAAGATTCCCGGCGTGCGCGCGGCCAATTGCCACGACCTCTATACGGCGCGCAACAGCCGCGAACACAACAATGCCAACGTGCTGACCTTGGGCAGCCGCAATCTCGGCATCGACATTGTGAAGGAAGTCGTGCAGGTTTGGCTGGCCACCGGTTTCGGCGGCGGCCGCCATCTCCGCCGGGTGGAAAAAATCGGCGCGTTGGAGAAAAAATTTCTCGCCGCCAAATGAAACCTGGGGGATAGGTATTCGTTTATAGTATTAGCTTGCAAGCGTCAAACTTAACTTAACGCGAGTCTACTGTGAACGAAGAAATTAAGAATTCCCCCAACCCTGAAGCGGGCCAACGCCGGCTGTTTCGCTCTGTCGTCAATCGCCGCATCGCCGGCGTTTGCGGCGGCGTTGCCGAGTACTTCAACGTCGATCCGCTGATTGTTCGCCTGGTTTGGTTTTTCAGCATTTTTGCCCACGGCGTCGGCTTGTTCGCTTACATTGCGGCGTGGATCATCATTCCGGAGAGCCATCAAACCGTGGCGTCGGCTCCGCCGGCAAGACCGCAAAACAACCAGTATATCTGGGGCGGAATTTTGATCGTTCTCGGTTTTGTCTTTCTCGCGGAACGGCTCGATTGGGATTTTTTGGTGCCGTGGCGCTGGCACTATATTATGCCGTATTGGTTCAATTGGGGCGTTGCTTTTTCGGTTTTTATCATTCTACTCGGCGTGATGCTGATCTTTCGCTCCGGCGGCAGCACCGCCAAATCTTCCGAATTCGTCGCCACGCCATTCGTCCCTCCGGCGCCATCTGCGACTTCTGAAGCTGCCGGCTCGCCTCCGCCAAGAGAGAATTCAATGAGCGAAAAACGCCTGGTGCGGACGTTGGATGAGCGCATGATCGGCGGCGTTTGCGGTGGGATCGCCAAATACTTCAATATCGATCCTTCTTTGGTTCGCATCGGGTTTGTGCTCCTGACTATCTTCAGCGGGATGATTTTCGGCGTCGTCACCTATATTGTGATGATGATCGTGGTGCCGGAAGAAAACCCAACGGTGACTAATTCCGTGACCCCGGTTGGCAATGTTTGACCGTTTTTGTTGATTGTGTCAAATGTGATAACAAGTATAAATTTCCTCAAAACCCGAAATTGCAAATGTGCGAGGTGGATGCTCATGAGAGATCGTCGAGGGTCGCTGGTCGGCGGGCTGATTTTGATTCTGATCGGATTGGGCATGTTGTTGTACCGCCTGAACGTGCGCCTGCCCGACTGGGAAGTGATTTATCCTTTCATATTCGTGCTGTTGGGATTGGCCTCGGCGTACCGCATTCGCGGCCGCGGCCATGCTGACGGCGTATTTGGCACGGTGTTTTTCCTCAGTCTTGGCGCTTTTTTTATTCTGCGCAATTTTGATTTTATTCCATATTTTCATTCCTGGCCGATATTCCCAATCGCCATCGGCTTGGGCATGATCGCGCCAATCATCTTCGTGCCCAATCGCTGGGGAGCGCTTATCCCCGGCGCCGCGCTTGTTATCTTCGGTGTCGCGCTGCTCTTTGAAGAATTGGATTATTGGTACTTTTACGACGTCGTCAAGTTCTGGCCGGTAATTCTGATTGCTTTCGGGATCGGCATCGTGCTGAACGGATTGCGACGGCGGGCATAAAGACCTCGGCTTTTGCTTTTTTTGCTCGCGAAGCCTCCCCGGAGGGAGGCTTTTTTATTTTCGCCCTCCATTCGTGTCCGTCCATTTGATCCGCGGTTGTCCATGTTTCGCGTTCGCAAAGCGCCGGAATGCTGCTATATTATCTTGTTAAGGGCTTGGAATTTCCACGGCTGTGATGGCCTCGCCACGGCGGCCGCCGGGAGATTCACGCCTGTATAAGGTAAGGCTTATCGGACGCTTTCCCGAGGTCGAAAATGGTTTTCCGGATTGGCAACAGTTTTGTCGCGCTGCTTTTTCTTGTGCTCACGATCATCGGCATCCGGCAACGCGCCTGGATGTTCGCGGTGATGAATTTTATCGGCATGGCGCTCGATGCGCTCATCGTGTTTCTGGATTTATCCGGCAGGCTCAGTGTCAACACCCTGTTTTGGGCCATGCCAAGTCTCGCCTTCGTCTTGGCGACCGCGATCATCCTGGTGTTTCGCCAGTCACCTCCGGCTCAAACTCATTCGGCTACTGCTGCAAATGCCAAAGCCGGCTCTGCCGAAACGAATATATTGCAAGAATATATGATCGTTGGGGATGAAAAACGGCTGGTGACGGAATTGCGTCGCGATACAGGTTTGGCGACATCGAGCGAAACCGCTGCCGTGAAATGGTGGAAAAAAGGCAATGCGGCGTTGGCGCAAAATAATTTTGCCGAAGCGGAAGCTTGTTACGAGCAATCTTTGAAGTCCGCGGCGGCGGCGAGCACCTTGAGTAATCTGGCCGGCGTTTTGATTGCGACTAATCGTCTCGATGCCGCGCTGCGGCGTTGCGAGCAAGCTTGCGCGCGCGATGGCGAGCACCCCGAAGCCTGGATCAATCATGGTTGCGCCTTGTTCCTGCTGGCGAGCACCGAAGAGGCGCTGGCCTGTTTTGACCACGCCACGGTTTTGCAGCCGAACTTGCTGGCGTCTTGGATTTATCGCGGCCGCGCTTTGCGAAAATTGCAGCGTTTCCAACAGGCCGTGGAATGTTACGATACGGCATTGCGGATCAATCCCAATCGGGCTGAATGTTGGCATGAAAAGGGTTTGACCCTGGTTGATTTAAATAAGATGAACGAAGCGGTAAAATGTTTTGATCACACCTTGCGCCTTGATCCTGAGCATGTTTACGCGGCGCTCGATCGCGGTTCGATCCTGGAACGAATCGGTCGCGTTGAGCAAGCGAAGACGAGTTATCGCCGTTTTTTGCAAAAAGCCCCGCCGGAGATGAACGGCCGTACAGACATTATTCGCGCTCGCCTGCGCCAGCTCGAGAATAATCCGAACAACGCAACTTCCGGATTGGCCAATCAGTTTACTGAAAAAACACGTAACGCCGCTGGAAAGCCGCAATCAAAAGAATTGCCAATTGATAATTAACAATTGACAATTCAAAATTTTTGCGGCCGTGTTAATTTTTCCAGAATAATACCATAAAGCGACGGTGTGAGTATGGAGACTCTCAAAGTCGATCTCGGCGCGCGCAGCTATCCGATTTTCATCGCTGCGGATGCCTATGCGAAGCTCGGCGAAGTGCTCAAGCTTTATAAAACCGGTGAGCGCTTTGTGGTGATCACCGACGCGGTGGTGGATCGTTATTATGCTGAGACGGTCCTCGCCAGCTTTAAGGCGGCGCAATTGCGCGTGGACAAGATCACGGTTGCAGAGGGCGAGCACCAAAAAAATTTGCAAACGCTGGAAGGCATTCTTGGCGAGATGTTGCGGCTGGGATGCGACCGCCAGACGGTCGTGGTTGCGCTCGGCGGCGGCGTCATTGGCGATCTGGCCGGCTTTGCCGCAGCCACTTTCATGCGTGGCGTTGCCTTCGTGCAGACGCCCACCACTTTGCTGGCGCAAGTGGATGCCAGCATCGGCGGCAAAGTCGGCGTCAATCACGCGCTCGGGAAAAACCTGATCGGCGCTTTTCATCAACCGCGCCTGGTTTGGATCGATACCACTTCGTTGCGCACCTTGCCGCCGCGTGAAATCGTCTGCGGCCTGGCCGAAATTGTCAAGCACGCGCTCATTCGCGACCGGCAATATTTTGAATTTCTCGAAGCGCATTTGCCGGCGTTGCTGCAGCTCGAAGATGCGGCGTTGATTAAAACCATCCGCCGCAGTTGTGAAATCAAGGCGGAAATCGTCGCGCGCGATGAGCAGGAGGCTGGCGAGCGCGCCCTGCTGAATTTTGGCCATTCCGTCGGTCACGCCCTCGAAGCGGCGACCCAATATCAGCAGTTGCGCCACGGTGAAGCCGTGCTGCTCGGCATGCTGGCCGAGGCCTATATTGCACGCGAAGCCGGACTGTTGGCGGCCGCAACATTTACCCGGATTGAAAATTTTTTGAAACAGATTCCGCTAAATGTGAGCCTGGCTGCTATTAATATTACGATAGTGGAACAGTGTATGGCTTTTGACAAAAAGTTCCAACAGGGGAAGCTTCGCCTGGCCTTGTTGCACGAAATTGGCGAAGCCGTTTTGACGGCAGATTGGCCGCGCGAAGTTTTGCCGCCCGCGATTCAATATGCCCTGCAGGGCTGGCGCCGGGATTAAGCGTATTCTCGCTCGCGAGAGTGACGCGAGCTGCAAAGGTTTCGAGTGTTCTTTGAAAACTGAACGGTTGTCTCACCATTGAACTGACGGTTCTAATGGTGACAGTTACGAGATATATTAGAGGCTGCAAACATTGGCCATAACGGCGACGACGCACCGATAAACCGCAGTAAAGACGAAGCTTGTATAGTCGGCGTTTCCCTGTTCGCGCGCTGGCATGCGGTTTGTTGAAATTAAACTCGACTCAAAATCAACACTTTCCCAAATTCGAGTAATTTCCATCATAGGACTGGAAGTATCCATGAAAGAGCTGTTCTACTTTTCCTTCGCCGATTTGATGGCGCGGGTCGAGTATCATCAAGAAGCCAACTCGCTGCGTTATGCGACGCACCGAAAAATGATCTACAGCGAACGGATCATCGTCGAACAGTATTTGTTGACCAATTTTGCGCAAAAGACGGAATACTACAAACGGCAACCGGCACTCTTTGTCTATCTGGGAACCGATGCACAATTAACCAAAGAGTTGGATACGTTTCATTTGAAAAATACTTTGCGGGAGCTGGTGGAAAAGGAAAAAGACGTTAAAGATTCGGTGAGCGGCCTCATCAGCCAGTCCATGCAAAATTATTACTTCGAGCAGATCGGCGACACCATTCTCGACGCGCGCCGTGAGATTGCCGAAGTCACCGCCGGTGTTTCGGAAGAATGGCTCGGCGGAATTAAAATAAAATTGGCGGAATTAGTCAAAGCTTATAATGTTTATACGAATCAAAAAATCACCATTGATGAAATCATTCCCTCCGAGTTGAAATCTTACTTCGGTATCCCGGCGGAGACCGAATACTTTCAGCCTGATCATGCTGTGCGTGAGGACGGGGCAATCGATCGGGCCGAAGAGAGGATATAGCCAAGGGCAATGCCGCCTGCTTTGGCGCCACAGGTTTGAGAGGGAGCTTCAACTACACGTGTGGGCGCGATTCTATTTAATGATACGCCCGGAGGCCTACGGACGTAGGCGACGCCCGAAGGGGCAAGGAAGCTCTTTTAGAGGAGTTCAGCTATGAAACGTCAACTATTGTATGTTGTGCTTTTGGCAATTGGCTTGTCGGGAAGCTTCGACGCCGTCATGTCGCAAGGGCGATGGGGCGTTGGCGCCGGCGCCGGCGTCAATTCGATATATGGGGACCTCAAAAAAACCGGCTACGGTTTGGGCGTCGAAGGCTACTTGACCCGGCGCATTAATTCAAATATCGGCCTCACGGCCGCGGTGGGCTACAACCGGCTTCCATTCACGGCCAGAATTCCCCTGATCAGAACCGCCGCCAACTTTACGACCAACGTCGTGCGCGGCGATTTGATGTTCGATTATGAGTTTGTCTCGAGCAACGTTCGACCCTATATCGGTGTGGGGCTCGGCGGCATCAATTACGACGTGACGGGAACGATCGGCGGCAGGAAGCTCAAGAGCAACAAGCGTTTTAGCAATTTTGATGTCGGCCCCAGCGCCGGTTTGCGGGTGATGCTGGGGACGCGCACGGCGCTCGATTTTGGCGGCAGCTTTCGCTATACCACCGGCGATGGTTTGGATGGCGCGACAGCTACCAAGGCGAAAGATGCCATTATCGCCGTCAGGGCCGGTCTCACCACCTTTTTCGGCGGCAGCGGCGGTTACGGCTCAGACCTTTGGACGAACGAGCAAGCGCCGGTTGAGGAAGTCGAATCCCAGGATCTTGCCGATTTTCAACAACGCATCGATCAAATGGAATCAACGCCGCAAAAGCAGCCGCAGGATATGCAGGAATACGTCCGCCTGAAATCGCGTATGGACGATCTCAATCAGCAGATCGGCCAGAAAGAAGGCGAGATCAACACGCTGCGCACGACATTGGACGAGAAGAACGAAACCGTCACAACTCTCCAAACCCAGTTGACTGCCGCGCCGGCGCTGTCAAACGGTTCATCGACGAGTTTTTCCAGAGCCTACGAAGAGGCGTTGAGCCAATTTTATGCGAAGCGGTATAGCGAAGCGATCTCCCAATTCAATTCGCTCATCGCGCAATTTCCCGAGCATTCGCTCACGAGCAATTGCGTCTACTGGATCGGCGAAGCGTATTTTGGCTCGGGCAATTATCGCGAGGCGGCTGATGCCTTCACTCGGGTTTTGAGCTATCCGCGCTCGCTGAAAAAGGACGACGCCCTGCTCATGCTGGGCCGCGCGCACATGCAACTGAACCAAAAAGAAGAAGCGCGGCAAGCCTTCGACCGGCTGATCAAAGAATTTCCCACCAGCGAATTTGTCGCCAAAGCCGAGCAGTGGCTGAACCGGATGTAAGTCGAAGTCTTATAGATGGATTGTTGGATCGCTGGATTATTGGAATGTTGGAACCCATTAATCCAGAAATCCAACAATCCATTAATCCAACACGCCGTTGCTCCATCACCCCGATTCGTTTTCCCTCCATCTAAAAATTTTGCAAATCCGCAATATCCCGCTTGCCTTTTTGCCTCTCCCCTCTTATCTTTTCAACATGACCACCACCAACGTTTTTGCAGAGCTGTTGATCATCGGCATTGAAACCATGGCCTGGATCGCGCTCTTGATTTTCAGCTTCTGGGGCTACGGTTGGATTGATTTTGCCTTTTTCAACAATCTCATCATCGCCATTTCGCTTGCGGCCGCGGCCTACGTGCTTGGCATTATGATGGATCGCGTCAGCGACGGGTTGCTGGCCAAAGCCGATCACACCATCCGCAAAAATGTGTTGGGCGAGCGCGCCGCCAAATCGTTCTCGCAATTGCGCAGTTACGTTCTCGCCAAATCGCCGTATCTCTCCACCGACCTCGATTATCTGCGCAGCCGCTTGCGCATCATGCGCAGCTCCACGATCAATTTTGGATTTTTGGCGCTGACCGGCGCGGCTTTCATTATCACGCGCGTGGATGCTGCCGCCAATATCAAATATTGGGCGGCGGCCACCGCCTTTTTTACCGGCATGCTTTTATCCAGCCTGAGTTATTATGCCTGGAGCATCAGCTCGCTCACATATTACTTGCGCCTGCAAACCGCTTTCGCCCTGCTGCCGGACGACGACGCGAAGAGCAACAATGAAGAAAAGCCGGCATCGGCGCCGATCCGCAATCGCGGCGGCAATGGGCATCCCGCTGAGAACTGAGCTTCGGGTAAAAATAATTTTAAATTGAAAATTTTCAATTTGCAATTTAAAATTTGAAGGGATAAAATATGCAACGCCTCACTCTCGTCGTTCTCACCGTCTTTTTACTGTTGACCGTTTATCTGCTCGCGACCGGCAAATCCGGTCGTGATCCCGATGAACTGGTCATTTGGACACAAGACTTCGCACCCGGCCGGGTCGTGCTCGATGGCTTGCTGGGCAAATACATGCTCGAAGTAAATTCCGGCCTGGCCGATTTGATCCGGCAAAATTTGAAAAACCTCGCTGATTTTGATCCCCTCATTCGCAGTAACCCTCGCCCCGTCGATATCAAAAGATTTCTCAAAGACGGCGGCGTGTTGGATCGATATATGGAAAAGCAGCCGATCCAGCGCGCCAGCCATATTTATTATGAAACCGAAGAGCTGCGGAGCAACTTCATCGTCGCCGCGCTCGGCGGCAGCGGACCGGATCTCATTTATGGCCCGGCGGATATGGTCGGTCCGTTTTATGACATGAAACTCATCGAGCCGTTCGAGCCGTTTTTTTCCAACGACGAGCTGGCCAATTTCGATCCGATGGGGCTGGTGCGTTTTCAGGGTCATCTTTATATGATCGCCGACCGCATCGGCAACCATCTGACGTTGGTTTATAACAAGAAGATTTTGCCGAATCCACCGCAAACCACCGACGATTTGATCGCGCTCGGCAAAACGCTGACGAAAGATTTGGATGATGATGGCGTTCCGGAGCAATATGCGCTGGTATGGAATTTTATCGAGCCGTTTTTTTTCATTCCATTTCTCGGCGGCTTCGGCGGCTGGGTGATGGATGAAAATGCGCAGCCCACGCTCAACACTGAGGCCACCATCAACGCCTGCAAGTTCATCGAAGAATTGCGCGCGAAAAAGATCATTCCGCGCGAAAGCGATCTCGATCTGGCCAATCAACTCTTCAAGCAACAAAAAGCCGCCATGATCATCAACGGCCCGTGGAGCTGGGGCGGGTACATCGACGCCGGCGTGGATATTGGCTTGGCGCGCATTCCCAAAGTTTCGGCGACCGGGTTATGGCCGGCGCCGATGGTTTCTGCCACCGGTTTTTGCCTGAATGCCGTCGTCACCGATGCCAAGCGGCGCGAGCGTGTCTTGCATTTGTTGCGCTTCCTCACCCGCCCGGATAACGAGCTGGAATACACCCGCGCCTTGCGCGCCATTCCCTCGCGCCTGGAAGCCCGCGCCGATTCGCTCTTTTTGCACGACCCGATTTTGAAAGCTTCACAAGATCAAATCACCGTCGGCCGGCCTATGCCCATCAACACCGAAATGCGCGTCATCTGGGACGCCATGCGTCCAGCGTATCAAAGCGTATTGAATGGCCAGCTTACGCCCGAGCAAGCCGCAAAACAGATGCAAGAGGTGGCGGAGCAAAAAATTAAAGAGATGCGAGGAAGATCGTGATGCTGGTTTACTGGCTGCTTGTTGCTGGTCACCAATGTCATTCAGTAAGGAGGCGATAAAAATGCGTTCTATCTTGACGCTTGTAATAGTTGGATTCCTCTTGATGCCTATTTCCGCTCGTGCCTGGAGTGACAACGGCCACAAAGTGGTATCGCGCATTGCGTGGGAATACATGACCCCGCAGGCCCGCGCCAAGGCCATCGCTTTGTTAATGTCCGCACCAGCAGATGCCGACCTCGCTAATCTTCTCGCCATTGACGTGCGCCCGCAGGCTGTTCGCGAACGGGAATTTTTCTTGCGCGCGAGCACTTGGGCGGATTTGATGCGGGATGGCAAATTCCCCGTACGCCGTGAAAAGTATCACAAATCTCCCTGGCACTATATCAATTATTTCTGGGAGTCAGCGCCGGACGGTACGCCGAGAGATCGCACCGATATGAAACCGGAATCAGAGAACATCGTGGAACGGCTGCAATATTTTCAAACCGTGTTGGTTGACACGAGCCAGGAGCAAAGCCAACGCGCCATTGCTCTCGCGTGGGTCTTGCATTTAGTGGGCGATATTCATCAGCCGCTGCACAATAGCGCTCGCGTTACTGCGACGGAACCGGAGGGCGATCGCGGCGGCAACCTTTTTGCTTTGGATACGACCGCCGCTCGATTTAGAAATCTACACAGCTACTGGGATGGAATTTTGAGCCTGACGTTTAGCCAGAAGCCGGTTGAAAGTGAAGAAGCTTTTATCAACAGAATGGCGCAATCTATTTTGGTACACCATCCGAAAGCAAAAATGCAATCGCGTCTCAAACCCGGCGAATTTGAGGCCTGGGCGAGAGACGGAGATGCCAGCGCCAAAAACGCAGTTTATCCGTCATGGTTGCGACGGTACGAAATGCCGCCGGAGAAATATCACAAAAGTGCATATCGCATTGCAGAGCCGGCGTTGGCGCTGGCCGGATACCGGCTGGCAGAAATGCTAAATCGACTTTTTGCTTCCTGAGGCTCGACCTTGATTTTGCCTTCCTGATGTTTTACTAAATGGATTATGCGATCATTTTCAAACCGTACAAAATTTCGCCGCCTCTTTCGGAGTTGGTTCGCTCCTGCCGCCATGCTCTTTTTCATTGTGACAGACTTCGCTGAGTGCCAATCTCAACCTCCCGTTTCTCGGCCGGCACCCGAATGGGCTCGCGGCGCCGTCTGGTATCAAATCTTTCCCGAGCGTTTTCGCAACGGCGATCCGCGCAATGATCCGGCCGCCGAAGACGCCGGCATCCAAAACTACCCCAACTGGCAAGTCTCGCCGTGGACGTCGGATTGGTACAAACTGCAACCGTGGGAAAAGGCGAAGAGTAATGAATTTTATAAAATCGTTTTCGACCGGCGCTATGGCGGCGATTTGCAAGGCGTGATCGAGAAGCTCGATTATCTGCAAGACCTCGGCATAATGGCCATCTACTTCAATCCCATTTTTGAAGCCGAGAGCTTGCACAAGTACGACGCCTCGAGCCACCATCATATCGACGACAACTTCGGGCCAAATCCGGCGCGCGATAAAACTATGATGAGGGCGGAAACCGAGGATCCCAAAACCTGG
>JBOHQZ010000119.1:0-11723 GCA_050732275.1 bacterium | reverse complement strand
CGCGGTCGGGTTCGGCGAGTCGACGAGAATGTCGTCGGTCATATATTTCAGCGCCAGGGGAAAAACGAGCGGCAGGCAAAATTTGAGAATTCCCATTCCTGCCGCTCCGGCCACCAGCCAGCGATACGGCGTCACATACGCCAAAAATCGCCGGAGCGGCGAACGACGCGCAACCAAATTCCATCCGTCCTTTCTGCGATCAACTTCCTCAACCAGGTAATTTTAAAATTAAATGCAACGAAAAGGGAACCGCAACAAAAGAAAAGCCCTTGCATTGAAAGCATATTGAAGCTCATTTTGGCTTTTGATGCGACGCTGCTGAAGCCGCAATTGGAAAAGCTTTTTTCGTTGCGGTTCCCTTTTTGTTGCAAATTACTGATCAATCGGTTATTGCGATCCGCAGCCGCTTGTTGATCTTGCCTTTGCTCTCGTGGCCGGCGATTTTGATGCGGCCGACTTCGCGGGTGTTGGCGACGTGCGTGCCGCCGTCGGCTTGCAAGTCGAGGCCAACGATTTCCACGGTACGAACTTGTTGAATGCCTTCCGGCAGCAGGTTGATTTTGGTGCGAATCAAATCCGGAATTTGAAACGCCTCCTCGCGCGGCAGAATGCGCACGCGAATCTCTCGCGCTGCTTCGATCTCGCGATTGATGGCGGCCTCGACACGCTCGGCAAAATCGGCACTCATCGACTCCAGCTCGAAGTCCATCCGTGCTTTTAGCGGCTCCATGTTGCCGCCGGTCACCAATGCACCCAAGTCGCGCCAGATCACGCCGCACAAAATATGCATCGCCGTGTGCGTGCGCATCAGCGCGTATCGGCGCTCCCAATCCACCACCCCTTCGATTGTATCGCCCGCCTGTGGGCCAGTGCTTGCGAGATGGTGCAAAACCACGTCGCCTTTCTTTTCGACTTTGCTCAAAGCAAGGCTCTGGTTTTGCCAACGGATCACGCCGGCATCAGCAGGCTGGCCGCCACCGCCGGGGTAAAAGGCGGTTTGCTCGAAAATGAGCGCGCCGTCCTGCACCGCCAGCACTTTTGCTGTAAATTGTTTGAGGTAACTATCGGTTTGATAAAACAACTTGGTGTACATGTTGAAGACTTTCAGGATTCAAAGTTTTATTGAAAAAATAGTCCCAACGGATGAATTAAGGCCAGCGGATAAACCATCCGTTGGTCTTAATTCATCCGTTGGCGGAGTCGTTATTTTCTTCTCTTTCTTTCAAAGATTGTAAAATCGCCGCGGCATGTTCGCTGTGGTGATTCTCGGCTTCGCGCTGGCGTTTCAGCCAGTCGACAAACTCGTCCATCACCTCAGCGCGACAGCCGCCGAGGGCGAGATTATGATCGATGTACCCGAGCACGCAAGCGTAGCCGTTGTCAGCGGAACAAGAATCGAACAACAGCCGGCCTTTGGCGAGCAGCGCTCGGCGTTCTTTTTCAGCAAGCATAGTTATTAAAATATGAGATTTCGGCGGGAAAAGCAAGTGCTTCAAAAAAAATCCCCAGACTCACGAAGGAGCCTAGGGATTCTGAGGAGGAAGGAAAACGACGAAAAGAGACAATACCTTAACATCCAAACATATATTTGAATTTTCACGCGGGAAGTTGCAGACTTGTCACTGCTCCCCCGCTGCATTTCGCGATGTTCAATTATATATACCAAGTCCGGCGTTAAATTGTTCCATCGGAAAAATTTTTTTTGAAATTGCCATTGGCAAGGGTTTGCCGCTATAATAGTATTTGTTAAAACAACCGTTCGAGCCGTTGGTTTTGCACCTCTGAGATTTTGAGGTTGCCCGCGCTGTTTAAAAATCGTCGGCTCGGACGATTGTTTTTTAATCCGTTAAAATGTAAGTTTTTTTAAGGAGCAAAACATGAATTTCCCGCGAGTTGAGCAGCTCCCCGAGTATGTTTTCAATCAAGTGATCGCATTGAAAACCAAAGCACAGCAGGCCGGCGAGGACATTATCGACTTAGGTATGGGCAATCCGGATGGGCCGCCGCCAGTGCACGTTGTGAAAAAACTCGACGAAGAAATCAAAAAACCAGGCAATCATCGCTATTCGATGTCGCGCGGCATTCCGCCGCTGCGGCAGGCGATTTGCGAATGGTACCGGCAGCGCTATCAGGTGGATTTGAACCCGGAGACCGAAGCGGTGGCGTGCATGGGCGTCAAAGAAGGATTGTCGCATCTCGTGCTCGCTATTTCAAAACCTGACGAGCTGGTGCTCGTGCCCTCGCCGACTTACCCGATTCACCAATATTCGGTCATCATTGCCGGTGGTCGCGTGCATCCGGTGGAATTGGCGCCGGGCGTTGACTTTTTTCAAAATCTCGAACAGGCAGTGCGGCAAACGCATCCGCACGCCCGTTTCATGCTGTTGAGCTTTCCGCACAATCCAACGACCGAGGTGGTGGACTTGGCTTTTTTTGAAAAGGTGATGGCGCTGGCGACTGAACACGATCTTTTGGTGATCCACGATTTTGCATACGCCGACCTCGCGTTCGACGGCTACCGGCCGCCTTCGATTTTGCAAATACCCGGTGCGAAAGCGCGCGCGGTGGAGATGTTTTCGATCTCGAAGAGCTACAACCTTGCCGGCTGGCGCTTGGGATTTTTGGTGGGAAATTCGGCGGTGGTGCAGGCGCTGACCAAGATCAAAAGCTACCTGGATTACGGCATTTTCCAGCCGCTGCAAATTGCCGCAGCCACGGCGCTGACCGGGCCGCAAGATTGCGTCACCAAGATTGTGGAAACTTATCGCCGCCGCCGCGACGTGTTGTGCGATGAGCTGACTTTTGCGGGCTGGGAAATTCCGCGGCCCCAAGGCACGATGTTCGTCTGGGCGCGCATGCCGGTAAAATATCAGAAGATGGGTTCGTTGGAATTTTCAAAGCTTCTTTTAAATGAGGCGAAAGTGGCGGTTTCGCCGGGCATCGGCTTCGGACCTTTTGGCGAGGGCTACGTCCGCTTTGCGCTGATTGAGAATGAGGAACGGACAATGCAGGCGGTGCAAGCGATCGCGCGGGTTTTGTGAAAAGCTAAAAGCCTCACACAAAGACGCGAAGCCGCAAAGAGAAGCAATTTGATTATGGTATCTTGTCATCTTTTTTTTTCTTGCACTTTTCAACTTTCTTTATTAAGCTTAAGATCATGAAAGATCAGTGTATAAGAATTAACCTGCTGTCATGTAAGATGCCATGATGGTGACGGGGAGAATATAACGCGATGAAAAGAAGGAAACTTTTACGGCGTATTGTTGCAAATATGAAAAATGTCAAGTTCACTGATTTTGTGAACTTGGTGGAAGGATTTGGATTCAAATTAGATCGAATAAGTGGAAGCCACCACATTTTCAAGCACCCTGGAATACCAGAGTTGATCAATCTGCAAGAAGTGAATGGCGAAGCGAAACCCTATCAGATAAAGCAATTTTTACGTTTGACAGAACGTTACGATCTCAGCTTGGAGGACGATTAATGAAAGACTATCACATCAACATTTTTTACAGCAAGGAAGACAATGGCTACATCGCCGATATTCCTGACCTCGAATTTTGCTCTGCCTTTGGAGCATCTCCGGAAAAGGCACTGGCTGAATTAAAAAAAGCCAAAGTGACGTGGCTCAAAGCCGCGAAAGCGAGCGGGAAAAAGATTCCCAAGCCGCGTTACCGACCGGTGCTCTATCAAGGCGTTGGATAGTCGCCTTCAGACGGCTTGCATTTCTTAGCTGAGGGGTTTGCACCGCAGTTTTTTCATCCTGCCCCCAAAAAAGCCACCACCAATCGCGGCATCAGTTGTCGGCGCAATGCCCAAGTTTTTGCCTGCGTCTTGGAAACCACCTAAAAAGGTGCAATTTCGGGCCATGGGGCTACCATCCCTGCCCAACCAGTAAAAAAATTCCTTGTAATTTTCTTTAAAAATATTAAATTAAATATCTTCAACTTGTGCATAGAGTAAATCACTCAGACCGAAAAATGAAATAATCTTCGGTGTTGTCGCTTTGGACTTAAAATAAAAAGGAGAAGCGGTTCAACACTTTTATTTTGGATAAAAAATTTTACAATGTTGAAACAAATTTTCTCCCGGCGAGTTATACTTTGGGGTCTCGTGCTGCTTAAGCTGTCATTTATCTTGCATTGGCTCATGGCGGAGCAGAACTTGTCGGAAGCCGAACTGTACACGGCTCACATTGCCGCGGATACCACCGTTCTCGCCATGGCCCCGCCCGCCATCATGATCGAGCAAACCCTCCGCTACGGCCAAACTCTTGCCAGTTTGTTGGAACAAAGCGCGGTAAAACCGAACGACGCCACTCGCGCCATCTCCGCGCTGCAACGAATTTTTGATCCGCGCCGCCTGCGTGCCGGGCATTCGATCCGCGTGGCGGTGGACTCGGGCGGCGCTTTGCACCAACTGCTTTATCGCCCTTCGCCGGAGATTGCCGTGACGGTGGAACGCGCGCCGAACGGCGAATTGACCAGCCGCTGCGATACGCTCGCTCTGAAATCGGAGATTTTTCTGCTCACTGGCGAGGTGGAAACGACGCTTTACGACGCGGTGATCGAGAGCGATGAAACGCCGGAACTATTGCTGGCATTCACCGATATTTTGCAATGGGACATCGACTTTTTCATCGACACGCAACGCGGCGACCGCTTTCGGATTTTGTTTGAAAAGCTGTTCGTGCAAAAACCGGAGAGCGGCAGCGAGTTCGTGCGGTACGGCCGCATTCTCGCCGCTTCTTACGAGCCGAGCCCAATTTCCAGCCTCAGTGAGAAAGATATTGCGGCGTTTTATTTCGGGTCCGAAAACGGCAGGGGCGGCTATTTCGACCGCCACGGCAAGTCCTTCCAAAAGACGTTTTTGAAGTCACCGTTGAATTACCGGCGCATTTCCTCGCATTTTTCGTTTGGCCGGTTCCACCCGATTCTGAAAAAATTGCGGGCGCATACCGGAGTGGATTTTGCCGCTGCGGCCGGCACGCCGGTGGTGGCCTCGGCCAACGGCACGGTCAAAGAAATCGGCTGGAAAGGCGGCTATGGCAATTGCGTGGTGATCGAGCACAAGAATCACTTTGCTACGCTTTACGGCCATCTCTCCCGTTTCGCCGATATGAAAGTTGGAGAGGCAGTGGAGCAAGGCCAGATTATCGGCTACGTAGGCTCAACCGGCCTTTCGACCGGACCGCACTTGCATTACACGATGTTTTTGAATGGCGATCCGATCGACCCGCTGAAAATTCAGCCCGCTTCGGGCGATCCAATTGCCGCGGAGCAATTGGCGCAATTTTCCCAGCAGCGTGATGCGCTCATGCTGCAAATGGGCGCGCTGCCGGACTCGGTCTACGGTCCGCCGCTGTGGGCCAGCCGCAACGCAAGGTAAAAAAATACTTGCACCGAAAAGGCTACGCCCGTAGGGGAACCGCAACGAAAATTTGTTTTTGTGATGAGATCTGGCGAGTCTTGGGCTAAGGTGAGATAATACAAAAGCCCGACTTCCTGACAAACGCAATGTGTCGAGAGGAAGTCGGACTTTTTTTAAACCCGGTTCAGTTGATTCCGAACTGCGCATAGATGAGCAAAATGACGGCGGTTAAAAACAGCGCTTTAATGAAAGGCGTGAAAAATGAAAGGTTTTGCAGAAATTGAAATTTCTTTCGAGCTTTCATTTGTTTGATTTTTGCTTTAAGCTCCGGAATCTCGTCTTCCATTTGCTGGATCTCGGCCTGTATCTGGCGGCGCGATTTCCGCATCGTTGATTTTTTCATATTGACGCCTAAACAGTTAAATTATCGAAAACCCGTTTTTCGAGCACGTTAAAAACCCATTCTCCAAAACCCCTTTTGATGAGCCGTCAAGATCGCGATCCCCCAAAAATGGATAGACGCCCGCCTGGGAATGAATTCTCACGCTCAAAAATAATAGACACCTGAAGGAACTTGTCATCGCAGGCTCACGCAAAATCCTCGGCATCGGTGTTGAACACGTTGAAATGGTGCGTGGTCAGCCCGTTGTAGACGAAGGCGATGAACGTGCCGAACAGCAGCCCTAACAAAGGTTCTAAGCAAAAACCGCCATTTTGAGACGGCCTATATCTGAAGCATCAAACCCGTTGGTCAGAGCGATCTGGATAGCCTGATTGCGCAGATTTTGGGCCTCGTTGCCGTTGCCTTCCGCATCGCGGAGCGACGCGGTTGTAAGGCGCAATTGCATTTGCCGGCGCGGCAAATCGAAGCCTTGGATAAGCGCTGCAGCGGCATTTATTGTCGTTTGCGCCTCGGCCAACGCGTTTTTCAAAATTTTAGCCTCAGCCATGGTCAACGAGTAATGGCTCTCTCTATCGGCATTTAGAAAACCCGGCAACGTTTCGCCGTGGTCAAGGGACTTTTGCAAGTGGGCAAGCGCATCGACCGGTTTGTTGCATAGCGTGCAAACCCATCCGAGGCTCACGTGGGCGCTCCACAAATTAAAAAAATCTTTGGGCGGGTTGCCGCCGCCTTGGGCAAATTGGCGCGCCTCCACAAATTTTTGCTCAGCCACGTCGTGAGTGCCGGCGTGCATGGCTAAACCGCCTCTGCCGAGACGGTGCAGCGTTTGCTCGCGCGGTTGTTGGGCATTAAAATCATACCTTGCCAGATGATCCGTGCTCCTGATCGCGTCACCGCGGTTGAGATAGGCGCAGGCCAGCCGCTCCAGCACGTTGGTTTGATAGTAACTCATATCGTGCACCGTCCAGTAGTCATTGCACAATTGTTGGGCTAGCTCCAGCACGTTGATGGCCTCGGCATTTCTGCCGGATATCAAAAGTTGGTTGCCGAGATTGTGCCGCATGCCCGCTGCGCGCAAATAATGGCCGGCTACCAGGCTTTCTTTCACCACCCAATAGCCGAGCGCGATGGCAACACAGTAATACGCGTCGCCCTCGGCAATGGCATTTTCCAAACGGCTGCACAGGTCAAGATAAAGCCTATAGTCGGGAACACCAACCAGACGTTGCAAACCGTAAATAGCGAGCTGTTTGCTCCGCTCGAATTGGCTGCCGCCAATAGCGCCGCGGGCTTTTTGCTGCGCGATCACGCCGCTGCGCCACTGCCGCCACTGGTCCGTCGTCGCATTTCTGAGAAAATCAAAAAGCGGCGTCCAGTAATCGTTTTGCCGCCAATCGTCGACTTTCTGGCTCAAGATTCTGGCCCTGGTTAAAAGGCTGATAGCGACCGCCGGATCAGGAAAAGTGTTGACGAGGCGGAATATGGATGGAAAAAAATCCGCCAATCGCGCCTCAACGTTAGCACAAAGCGTTTCATCCAAATCAAATTCACCCTCCGGCAAAGGCGTGATTGGGCTCGGGGAATCGCTCTCATTATTTATCTCCTCGTTAATCTCTTGCTCGATGAGAATATCGGGCGTCGAGTTTTGCAGCAAGAAGCTTAAAGCCGCAAGCGCAATCTGCTCGCGTTGAGTCTTGTCAGTCGTTTGCTGACAAGCGCTTTCAAAATCTCGCAAACTTGTTTGTCCGTTCATAAAGGGAACCCCAAAAAAGGTTGAAAAGCAAAACCGCGCGTTAATTGCAAAGCTGAAAACTGGCCGGCAGACAACAGCGATGGTAACGCACTAACATACGCAACGCCAGTCGCTGCGTGTTTTATTATGGGCCGTCGCCGTTCGTGCCGCTGCCGCTTGCATCTGGCGTCAGCGAGACTGAAAAAATGGACATGTTTTTCCTCCATAAGTTATTTTGATCTTTGCTCTATTGTAACGAGCGGGCCGCATACTCGTGTGAAAAAGATAAAGTCGATTTTGTTCCAGTCAAATTATAAGCGCCCCAATAGCGCGGATGGGGGTAATGATTCAAGTAGGGATCCGCTTTGAGCCTGGCTATGGCAACTTGCTGCATCTGCTGGAACGCTAAAACGGCATCGCCATGACGATGCCATGCCTCCAAAAAATTCAAGATTTGCGAGGCCACCTGTCCGGCATCAACTTTCCAAAAAGTCGCCAAAACTTGCTTGGCTCCTGCGCCTAAAAAGCTGCGTTGCAAGCCGGAAAGCCCGGCACCACTGTAAATCCGGTTGCCGGTAGTTTCACAACCCGCTAGAATAACCAGCACAGCCGCTTGCCAATCAAGGGAATCCACATCGGCATAAGTCAGTTTGCCATAAGCACTAGGATGCTTGAGCGGGAATTGGATATAGGATTGCCATGGATCATCCCAATTTGCATCGGCATGAGCATAAAAAAAGTATGTTTGATAACGGCCGGCGAGACAGGCTTCGATTTCAGCTTGGTTCTCCCATTGCGTCCTTACTGTCACCTCTTTGTTTTCCAAGCTGACCAGGTAGCGGCTAATTTTCGATGCGCCATATATAGTGGAATCAACCGAAGCCAATACATCGGGTTGAACTAAGATGTTCTTCTTAGCGTCACCTTCGATAGACAAGAATGAGGCAGCCGGAAGATACATGACAGCTTTGCGGCTAATTAAAAACTCCGGCTCCAAGCTGTCCTGGAGCGCCAGGGTACTGAAGGGCAGCGCGTTCAAAAACTCGTCGGGAACAATATAGAGACGATTGATCTTTTCAAGAAACTCCGCCATTTTCCCGAGGAGTTTGCTGTACAAAGTATGCGAAAGCTGAATCGCTTTTAGGAATTCCTGCCGTGAGTGTTGCTCATTATAATTACCCTTTTCTCGTGTCAATTCCGCCAAATATTCACGGACGAGTGCCTGCAGTTCGCGCTTCGCGATGGTCGAAGAAAACATTCGCCGCTCGGACGGAGTCAATACAAAAACATAGAGTGTGTCTTCCGCGACCATATAATCAAGAATTGCCTCATCTGGCCGAAGCTGGCTTTGGAGTTTGTGCAGGTTAATATAAGGCAAATTGGCATTGGCGGCTATTGCCGCTGGTGAGTTTGCAAGCTTGCGCCGCAGCGCCCGCGCTTTGAGGTAATCCAATTTGACAAAAGCGGCATCAATATCTCCCAATCGAATGTCCAGATTAATAGCTGCTTTGACCTTTTCATACGTGCTGTGTTGAAAAAAAATCAGGCGTTGTTCTTGATCATACAAACGGCTCAACGCTTCGGTTTCCTGCCAGAGCCACTCGGCATAAGGCTTGGCCTGATCGTATCTGGCCCCGCGACTCGCCGCGTCGACCGCAAGCGACAGCGAATGAACAAGCTGTCGCTTGGCCCCGGATTTATTGACCCGAGCAATCAAAGTTTCCAAATCCTTTGCTGAATATTCCGGAGGTTTGGAATCCTTTGGTGCATTAAAAGATAGAGCCGTTTGCCGTAAAATGGCGTCGACTTCATAGATCGTCATGCCAAATTTTTGGCAAATTTCACGTGCTTGGGCCAGCATCTCTGCTGCTTTCGTTAGCTGCCTCAAATTTTCGTGAACTTTGGCCGCACTAAAAAGGCTTTTAACGCGCAACACCGGCGAATCGATAAATTGCTGCTTTGCCTGCTCTAGCGCCGATTTGGCAGAATCTATCGCCTGCTTTTGAACGAAAGCCTCAGCCACATGTAGCCAAAAATCGCTTAATTTTTCACCATTCAAAAAATTTTCGTCGTTGGCAACATAAGCTTTGGCGTTTTGAAAATAAGCAAGAGCCTTTTCGGGCAAAGCATACTCTAAATAAAGATCACCGAGATCAAGATAAGCATACCAAACATTCGCAGGATCAACTTTTTGGCCACATTCAATCGCCTTTTGAAACTCTTCCTCAGCCGTTTGGAAATCGCCAATAAGTCTCGCCGCCATTCCCCGATCTATATGATACAAGGTCTTCTGGCGCGTCTCCGTTGCCAGTGTCCCATATTTAGCCAAATAATTCAGCATCCCGCTGTAATCCCCTAATTCATACAACACCGCTGTAATTCTTTCCATCGCTTCTGAAGCATACCATTGCATATAGGTGGGCTGAAAGTAACGCCACTGTTGTGTCAATTCCAGCACGTTTTTAATCCTCTCCAGAGCTTCGTCGTAACGTCCCATGTGAAAAAGCTGGTTGCCGCAATTGAATTCTAAGCTGACGATGCGCAAAAAATATCCGACGTTCCGGCTTTCGCGAGTTACCCAATCAGTTAAAGCAAAGCCAATATTAAACATCGATTCGGGTCCATCGGCAATAGCGTTTTGTAGACGAAAACAAATGTCGAGATACAATCGACGATCCGGTATTGCAACGAGACTATGAAAACCAGAAACAGCAAGAAATTTTGCACGTTCAAATTGGCTCTGATTATATGCAATCCGTGACAAATCCGCCGCCCTCGCCGCCCCCCGCCATCTTTGCCATGTCTCTGCATCAGCCTTTTCCCAAAATTCCATGAGCGGCACCCAATAGGAAAATTTCAACCACGCATCGACCTGAGCGGCAATTTTTTTGGCAGCAGAAAAGTTTTCGCC
Organism: bacterium; assembly: GCA_050732275.1. Lineage (GTDB taxonomy): Bacteria > Zhuqueibacterota > Zhuqueibacteria > Zhuqueibacterales > Zhuqueibacteraceae > Zhuqueibacter. The sequence continues at coordinate 1,307 of JBOHQZ010000119.1, read as the reverse complement.
TCGGACGCTATTAGGCTGGTTGCGCCGCATCCAATAAAGCTTGGGCAGGTTTTCTGTTAGCAGGCCGTCGCACAATCCAGCGAGGGAGTCATTTGTGATGGCGAGGATTTCCGGAAACAGCAGCGTATTGGGAGGCAAGCTAAGGTTTTCGCTGGCAACAGCCTGGTTGACTTGGTGGGCTATGGAATCGGGGACGCTCTGGCGCGCAAGGAAATCCACTGCGGCCAGGGCAATTTTTTCTTTTTTTTGTGGATCAGCAGTTTCTCGGCAGCGCCGCTCGTAATCCTGCAAGCTTGGCTGCGGAAACACAATCAAATAAATAATACTCGCGATAAGAACCCCATCGAACAGGTAAAAGCCTTTTCCGTTCCGTAGTCGGTCCAAAGTTCTCATTACCTCTCACTCCCAGTGACGAAAAGTCACGCAGCCAAACCCTTTTGGCGGCTATTTGTTCATCTTCTTCCTCAAACCTTATTCAAGCTCCTGCAATTGCGCTTGGGCGGCATTGCGCCACTCGGCTTTGATATTTTCAAGCGCGATATATTTCTCCCATGTTGCCTTGGCGACAGCCGTGTCACCGCGCTGAGTTTGCGTGATTGCCAGATTATACAGCGCTTCGTCAAGACGCGGATTCAATTCGAACGCGCGCTGAAAAGCATCGGCAGCGGCGCCAAACTCCTTACTGTTAAAAAACCAAATGCCGCGGTCATTGAGCACGGCAGCGTTTTGCGGCGACGCAGCTTCCAGGAGCTTTAATAATGAGTCGCTCGAATCATAGTTTTCCTGGAGTAAAAAATATTGCGCCAAACGCAAGCGCGCCTTTTCACCATCTTGATTATAGGCGAGCGCCTCCTTCAACAACGCAGCAATGGTCTGCTTTTCGCTCTCCGCGCTCATGATTTCAGCTTCTCCGGAAGAACCGTAACCCTGAGCTGGTCGCAATTCACCTTTATAGAAAATTTTGTTTTGCTCCAGCAATTGCGATTCCCCCTGCGAGGCCAAACGATAATATTGATACGCCGGCCACGCCCACCACTTGCCGACAAGACCCAAGACCAAAACCAGCGCCAAAGCCCAAGCCGGGCGCGGAATAGGAGGGATTGGTATGGGCAATGCCAAACGGCCCGGTATCTGGCGGATCAAATCAAGAAGGCCCGGCTTATTCGGCATCAACTTTTTGATCGCGTTCACTTGCTCGGAAATTTCAAACGGCGGCAAAGCCGCCAGCAAGCTTTTCTCTTCTTCGCTCACCGGCGTGAAGCTGTAATGAACGGCGGCGATAAGCTGGCGACGGCAGGCATTGCACA
>JBOHQZ010000118.1:0-11740 GCA_050732275.1 bacterium | reverse complement strand
GTCGTGCCCAGCCAAAACCGGCCTTTCCTGTCTTGGTAAATGACGGAACGGATGAGCTCGCTGTTAGGCGGGTTTTGCCGATAGCGAAAATGGCGAAAGCGGCCGTTCTCAGCATCGACGAGCTGGCTGAAATAATTTTCCGTCGCGATCCAAATCGTGCTGCGGCGATCTTCAAAAACCGCATAGACTTCTTTTTGCCTCAACCCGGAGGTGTCCGTTAGATTGAATTTGTATTGCCGAATTTTGCCGAATTGAGGTTCGTAGCGATAAAGCCCCTGATGAGTCGCAAACCACATTTCGCCGCCGGTGCTCTGTAACATCGACCACGCGCCGGTGTTGCCAAAATCATCCGGACGATTGGAGCTGGTTTCAAAACTTTTCAGCGCGCCGGTCTTGCGATTCCAACGGTATAAAACCTCGGTACTGATCCACACCTGGCCGGAGTCATCTTCGAGTATCGCGCGCACGCTGAAACCGACAAGGCGCGAGGCCGGCTCTTGCGGCCGCTGCAACAAGGCAAAACGACGCGCCTTGGGATCATACACATTGAGGCCGCCGCCCGCGGTGCCGAACCACAAAACGCCGGAGTGATCGCGCCACAAACTCGAGACGGCGTTGAAACTGAGGCTTTGCGGCACGGCTGGATCGTTGCGAAAATATTCATAGGACTGATCGGCGGGATTAAATCGCATCAGCTCGCCGGGAGTGGCCAGCCATAACTTGTCGCCATGATCTTCCACAATGCCGTTTACGCTGCCCCAACCGTAACGGTAGATCTCATAGTGGTGTGGAAAACTTTTATAATTCCCGTCGTTCCGATCAAAGAGGCTGATGCCGCTGCAGGTCCCGAGCCAGAGCCTTCCTTTGCGGTCTTCATAAATCGCCGCGATGCTGCTGTCTCGTGCACTGTTCGGTGCTTGAGGGTTTTTTGTAAAAATGGTGAAATGCTCAAAACCTTCGCCGTCCTGCGCATGACGGAATTTATCCAGCTTGTTCATAGTACCGATCCAGAGCGTGCCTCGACCATCAACACGCAGAGCATTGATCGCATTACTGCTCAAGCTGTTTGCCTTGCCGGGCGTATGAACAAATTGTGTGCAGGCCACGTCGCCGGAAGCTTGAATATCGTGCGGAGAAAATCGCAAGAGGCCGTCGCCGCGGGTGCCGGCCCAGATCGCGCCGGCGGAATCTGCCGTGATTGCCGTAATCTCCTGAGTACTGAAATTTTGCGAACGCGACGAAAGATTGCGGAGACGTTGAAAGGACCCGGTTTCACGTTGCAGGCGATTCAGGCCGCCATCGACTGTGCCGATCCAAATGCCGCCGCGGCTGTCTTCAAAAAGCGCCGTGATGTAATTTGCCGAAAGGGAAGTCGAATCAAAGGGGTTGTGCTGATAAACGGTGAAGGAATAGCCGTCGTAGCGGTTCAAGCCGTCTTTGGTGCCGAACCACATAAAACCTTGACGATCCTGCAACATGGCAGACACGGCATTCTGCGAAAGGCCGTCATCGATGGTGAGATGTTTAAAAGCGATCTTTTCCTGCTGCGCGCGAACAGGTGGGTGCGAAAACAAAATCAGCACGAGAGCAAGCCATAATAGCTCTCGGCGGCGAAAGATGATCGGAGTCAGCATGCTTCTTTGCAATTTGGGTGATGCGTTATGCGGCAGTTGTACAGTGTTTGTACGTCTCGACTATAGATTTATTACAGTCATCGACATCTTCGATGGCATGAATCGTGGCAAAAATTAGGAGGGTTCAGCGCCACCGCATACAGTCCATTGCAGAGTTCTCGCAATAAACACGACGTGGTCATGCTATCAGTCTTGCTTGGCTTTGACAAATTCCTTCAATGAATTTCATAGCGGCTTCCGATCTTGACCTCATCGCGTCGAGGCAAAAATACAATTGTCCGAACGGCGCTGATAATAAATATAACCAAATTTCGCTTTTTTGCTACAAAAATTTTGTTCAGGGAATAGCGGAGCCTTGTCGGGCGTTAAGACTGTGTGAGAACCTGTTGGATATCCCTATGCCATTGGCTTGTTTTTTTGATCAGAAAGCCGTATTGTATTGCATGGTTAAATAATTTTTAAAAATATCTTGTGTTGGGGATACGGTAATGATCAGAACAGCAAAATAATGACGGAGCGTGTTATGTCCATTGAAGGTTTGCACCACATCACCCTCGTCTGCGCGGATGCACAACGGACGGTGGATTTTTACAGGAAGATTCTCGGCTTGCGATTTGTGAAAAAAACCGTGAACTTCGATGACCCCGGCAGCTATCATCTTTATTTCGGCGATGAAACCGGCCAACCCGGCACTGCCGTCACGTTCTTCGAATGGCCTGGCGCCCCCAAAGGCGCAACGGGCATTGGCGGCACGCATCACTTTGCTCTCACCGTTTCGGATGATCAAGCTTTACTGAAATGGAAACGGCGCCTCACTGATCGCGGCATTCGCGTCAATGGCCCGCTTGATCGCAACTATTTCAAATCGATTTACTTTCACGATCCCGACGGCGAGCTGCTCGAAATCGCCACCGCCGGGCCAGGGTGGACGATTGATGAGAATGCCGGCAACCTCGGCACAGAGTATCGCGAGCCGCCGGAAGCGATGAAAATTTCCAACCGCGACAAAGCGCGCGTCGAGGCTGAGGCGTGGCCGGAGCCGGTGCCGGAGATCACCGACGACATGGCTTTGAAGCACGGCATGCATCACATCTCAGCAATCAGCTCGGATGTCGAGCGGACGCACGCCTTTTTCGGCGAGCTGCTCGGCTTGCGGCGTCTCAAGATGACTTCTGATTTTGATCAACCCAAGACGCCGCATTGGTATTGGGGCGTGGGAGAGGGCAAGCCCGGAACGATCATCACTTATTTTCAGCACGATCCCAAAACAACACGCCGCATGCGCATGGGCGCCGGACAAACGCATCACTTCGCGCTCGCCGTTGCTGACGAAGACACGCAACTCGAGTGGCGCGAAAAATTGGTGCGCGCGATGCTGCCGGTCTCGCCGGTGATGGATCGCGTTTATTTCAAGAGCATCTACACGCGCGATCCGGACGGCCATATTGTGGAATTGGCAACGATGGGGCCAGGTTTTCCAATTGATGAGCCGATTGCCGAGTTGGGGCAAAATTTGAAACTGCCACAGTGGTTGGAGAGCAATCGTAACGCCATCGAGCGGGCTCTCAAGCCGATCAACGTTCCCGAATGGCGTGCGTCGCAATCAATCTACTCAAAATAAGAAAATGTCATTCTGGAAGAATCCTTTTGTTTCCAGCACTCATCTTGAATTGCAAAAAGATTCATCCTGAATGACATTCATGAATTTTGCAACGAACGAGGAACCGCAACGAAATGGAAAAAACCATCAAAGGCCCGCATCAAAGCCAGCCGGTTCTCACTGCCGGCGAGCCGCTCGATCGCGCTCGCGCCGCGATGGTGATGGTACACGGACGCGGCGCTTCCGCCGAAAGTATTTTGACATTGGCAAACGAATTTGATCAACCCGGCTTCGCTTATCTTGCGCCGCAAGCAGCAGGAGGGACGTGGTACCCCAATAGATTTCTCGCGCCAACCGCGAGCAACGAGCCATGGCTCTCATCGGCGTTGACGGCCGTCGATCAGGTTGTTGCCAAAGTCGTTGCCGCCGGCATACCACACGAGCGCCTCATCATTTTGGGTTTCTCGCAAGGCGCGTGTTTGGCGCTGGAATATGCCGCGCGCAACGCGCGACGTTACGGCGGTGTCGTTGGCCTGAGCGGCGGCTTGATTGGCGCGGACAGCGAACCGCGCCACGATAGCGGCAATTTCGCCGGCACGCCGATTTTTCTCGGCTGTAGTGAGGCGGACTTTCACATTCCCAAACAGCGCGTGCAGCATGCGGCTGAAATTCTGCGCGGGCTTGGCGGCAACGTCACGATGCGGTTATATCCGAATATGGATCACACCGTCAATCAAGATGAGATAGAATTTGTGCGCAACATGATGGCGGCGCTTGCCGCGACGCGCCAGGCTTGATTAGTGGCAAAAATTTTTGTATACTCGTTAAGGGTTATTTTTTAATAGTCATTCGTGCGTTTTTCAGCAAAGTAATCCTTTGAGAACCGGGAGATTGTCTCGCTGAAAAGCGGGACGCCTCGCAATGACTGTAATTTATCCTAAACGAGTATGTCTTGGTAAGGTAGAGGCGCATGAAAATTAAATTTTACGGAACCCGCGGCTCTATCCCGGTTTGTAATCCCGAATTTCAGGAATTTGGCGGGAACACCACGTGTTTCCAAATCAGCTTTCCGGATACGGGACGGATCGCGATCATCGACGCCGGAACCGGCATCAGAGATTTGGGCAAAGCGCTTGTCGCCGCCGGGCATCACCAAGATGAAATTTTCATTTGTTTCACGCACTTTCATTGGGATCATATTCAGGGCTTTCCGTTCTTTGCGCCGGCGTTCGATCCGGGCCAAAAAATCAATATTCTCGCGCTCGGCAGAGGCCGTAAGGTCACGAATCTGCGAAGAATTTTTGCCACCACAATGCAGTCGGAATATTTTCCGGTACGATTGGATAGCATGGGCGCCAGCTTTAAATTTTTGCACCTCGATAAAGATAGCGAATATTTTCACAGCGACCATGGCACGTTCACCAAAGTCACCGCCAACCGGCACAACCATCCCGGCGGCGCGTACGGCTTGCGCGTGGAACGGCAGGGAAAAGTTCTGGTCATTTGCACGGATATCGAGCATGGCGACGATATCGATCGCAACGTCGTCAAGTTTTCCCAAGGCGCGGATTTGTTGATTCACGAAGCGCAATACACCAGCGCCGAGCTGAAAAGCCGGCGAGGCTGGGGGCACAGCAGCTACGAACAAGCGCTGCAGGTGGCTGAAATGGCCGGTGTAAAAATGCTGGCGATCACGCACCACGACCCGGATCACGATGATGCATTCCTGTGCCAAATGGAGCAGGAATGCCAGCGCCGGTTTCCCCATTGCATTTTAGCGCGTGAAAAGATGGAAATCGCTTTGTGAGATTTGTGCCGCTTGCACCACGCGGACGAGTCACAACCAAACAATGGGCAACCGCGAATGAGCGCGAATTGGCGCGAATGAAAAAATTAGCGGCTATTAGCGTTGATTAGCGGTTTAAAAATGTTTGCCTAAAAAGCAAAGACAGCATTTTTATTAGAATAGCACAAAATGTAAATCCGGTTGGCGGCATTGCCTTTCACATTCAAATTGGAGCACCGATCATGACTGAAAGCCATTCAGATCATAACGGCCATATCACATTTTCCGACAACGGTGCGTTCGAGGATATCGGTTTCTCGGAATTTGCTTTTAAAAGTTTGTTGAGCCTCAAGCTTTTGCTCGAATTATGGCGGCAGTATGAAGCCGATGAAAATCCCCATCGCATGGCTCTCGCCAGGAAAATAAATGCAGCGCTCAAAAGCGCCCCGGAATTGGCCGAACCCCTCGACGATCTCGGCGTCATTGCCAAACATGCCCAATTGGTCGAACAGCTCATGAGCGCGGTTTTCCCCTCGGCGTATACGGATGAAATTCTCGGCGCCGCCTCCACGCCTTTTCAGTTTCAGCCTTTTTTCGCCATGCCAGGCTTTAAGCAACTGGCGCCGCTGCTGCGCGGCGATATTCATCAAGGCTTGCAAATGAGTCCGGAGCAGCATCGCTTGACCATGACTTTGAACGCTTATGCATACATTCTCAAACGTTTCTATAACGTCGATGTGGAATTCGATTCGCCAATTATTTTTACCGGCTCGGACCCGCAAACCGGTTTGGACCGGCATTTTAAAATCAGCATCGACTTGCGCTTTGTCGAAATCAAATGCGCCGGAGCGCTGCCGGCATTGACGCCGGATGACGTTCGGCGGCTCCTGGCCAATCCCACCAAACTGGAAGTCTGGTTTAATCTCCTGCCGCCGGCGAGTTTTGAATTTCACGGATTCGTGGTTTTCAATGCGCTGGAGGTGACGCACGAACAAGTGCTCTCCGCGCTCAAAAATGATTTGCTGGAAAAGGACGCGCTCACTGCCGCCGCCAAATTTCAGGGACTGCAAAACAAGCTGCGCGTCTTGCTCAAGCGTCCGCATCTTCTGCTGGGGCTGGCCGGCATTCCCGGCGCGCAAAACTCGCTGCTGGCGCACGGCAAAAAAATCGGCCAGAGCTTCATTCTGAACGAGGCCTGCCGCCGCGCCTGCGCCAATACCGCCGGCTCGATCTACGAGCACGCCGTCAAGCATCACGAGCTGGTGGTGATCGACGATCTGGCGCGTTATCCTGCGCCGACTCCGGTCGAGCAGGAAATTCTCAAGCAGGGGATCAAGAGCATTTTTATTGCGCCGCTTTATTATGAGAATCGTTTGATGGGCCTGCTCGAGCTCGGCTCGCCGCACGCGGGAGATCTCAACGCGCTCAAAGCTTTCAAGCTGAAGGAAGTGTTGGCGCTGTTTTCCATCGCGGTCAAGCGCAACTTGGACGAGCTGAACGACCGCATCGAGGCCATCATCAAAGCGCAATGTACGGCCATCCATCCGGCGGTGGAATGGCGTTTTCGCCAGGCCGCGCTAAAATATTTGCGCGAGCAAAATGAAAGCGGTGCCGCCGGCATGGAGACGATCGTCTTCAAAGAAGTTTATCCGCTTTACGGCATGTCGGACATTCGCGGCTCGTCGACGATCCGCAACAACGCGATCCGCGACGACTTGATCGAACAATTGCAGATGGCGCGTGAGATCATCCTGTTGGCGCATGGCCAAAAACCTTTGCCTTATCTTTCCCAGCTCAGTCATCGCATCGGCCAGCAATTGCACAAGATCGAGGAAGGCCTCGCTTCCGGCGACGAGGTGAGCACGCTCGAATTTCTGCGTTGGGAAGTCGAGCCGCACTTCAGTCATCTGCAAACGTTTGGCGAAACGGTGGCGCAAAAAATCGGCTTCTATCAAGGCGACTTGAATCCTCTCGTCGGCCTGGTTTATCGCAAGCGCAAGGATTACGAAGAGAGTGTTGCCGCGCTCAACGAGGCAGTTTGCCAGGTCATCGACGCCGAGCAAGAGCGGGCGCAAGCCATGTTCCCGCATTATTTTGAGAAATACAAAAGCGACGGCGTCGAGCACGGCATTTACATCGGCGCCTCGCTGGTGGAAGACGGGCGCTTCGATCCGCTTTATCTCAAGAACATTCGCCTGTGGCAATTGATGCTCTTGTGCGGCGTGGCGCGGCAGGCCGAGAAGCTGAAACCGCAGCTCAAAATTCCGCTGGAGCTGGCGCACCTCGTGCTCGTGCAAAACCAATCGCTGTCGATTCGCTTTCGCTATGACGAGAAAAAATTTGACGTTGACGGCACGTACAATGTGCGCTACGAGATCATGAAAAAGCGCATCGACAAGGCGATCGTGAAAGGCACTGAAGAGCGCCTCACGCAGCCGCGAAAAATCTCCATTGTTTATTCGCAAGCCCGAGAAGCCGCGGAATATCGCGAGTACATCGATTATCTGCAATCGTCCGGATATTTGACTGAGGAAGTCGAGGAATTGGAGCTTGAAGATTTGCAGGGCGTACACGGCTTGCGCGCGTTGCGGGTGACCGTCAATTTGCACGCTTCATTCATCAAGCCGCCGATGCAGAAAATGCCGGAAACTGCTGCGGCCACAAACGAAATGGCCGAGGCCATGGTTTGAAACGACAACGTTAAGTCGATGCAATCACCGTCCCGTAGGGACGATTTGATAATAGCCACGTCATTTATGGCGTGGTAAATGGGAAGATAAAATGGTAGTCCCGTTAGGGACGGTTGAAAATGTCGGCTTGCTTGTCAAACAAAACCGTACAATTTCAATCGTCCCTTCGGGACTTGTGATAATTTTTCCACTAGTCCCAGAGATAAATCTCTGGGCTATTATCATTTCGTCCCTTTCGGGACTTTTCAAGCCCGTATCAAAAGCTTCGGTACTCAACTTAACGTTGTAATACTATTCACCATCCGGACGCTTTTGTGTGAGAATGGCTGTCGCTTGGCTCAATAAGTTTGTTCAGATTATAAAGCCTGCGGCCGTGGGCGTCCGGACAGTTACGTGAATAGTCACGAATCCGACAATCCAAACTTCCTATGAAAAAAACAATTCAAATAATGCTCACTGCTTTTATCATGCTGACAACGGTTGCCATGAGCCAGCCCAAACCCACCCGCGTTATTTTCTTTGGTGATTCCATCACCGAATTAGGCGTCAAGCCCGGCGGTTACATCACGAAGATAAAAGCAGGACTTGAGAAGGAGGGAGGCGCCGGCCAATATGAGCTGATTGGCGCCGGCATTAGCGGCAATAAAGTTTATGACCTGTATTTGCGATTGGAAGACGACGTCCTCAGCAAGAGTCCAGATGTGGTGGTGATCTATGTCGGGGTGAATGATGTGTGGCACAAAACCTTGATGGGCACTGGCACCGACGCCGACAAGTTTGAAAAGTTCTATACGACCATTATCAAGAAGCTGCAGGAAAAGAATATCAAACTGATTCTCTGTACGCCAGCCGTGATCGGCGAGCGCACCGACAATTCCAATCAGCAGGATGGGGATTTGAATTTGTATTCACAAATCATTCGGAACCTGGCCGAGAAGTATCGCTGCTCTCTGTGCGATCTGCGCAAAGCATTTTTGGAGTATAACCTCAAGAACAATTCTTTGAATAATGCGAGCGGCGTTCTGACCACGGATCGGGTGCATCTGAACGAGAAGGGGAACCAGTTAGTGGCAGAACTGTTGTTGGCGGAATTGTACAAGAAGGGAAATGGCAAGCGTGAATGACGGCGCTGACGTAACCGCTTTGCAGCCCGGAATGAGCTGGACAAGATTGCCGATTGTCCACCCTGTGCATAAATGAAAGGTTGAAATTGAAATAAACTTTTGCTATATTAAAGGCATAAATTATTACCGGTACAAAAGAAATAGATCTAAAACGATTAGAGGCAGATACGATATGAAACTGCCTAATCATGAAAACGCGGTTATTCCCCAGACAAAAATTACCGGCTATTTGCTTTCGCAATTCCACCGCGATGGTCGCGGTAAGGCGAGGTTTTTTACTCAATTTGGGTTTTCGGCTGATTTGTGGGAAGAACTGGCGCAGGCTTTACGCCGGCATGCAGTTGACAACGAAGTCGTCAAGACTGAAGCTTCACCATTTGGAACGCGATACGTCATCGAAGGCACAATTAGAACCCCGGATGGTAGAATGCCTTTGGTAAAGGAGGCAACAATGATCCACGAGCTTGATAACGTCGTGCTCACCGTCGATCTTCCCGAGCGAGGGTTGCGAGAGGGTGATATCGGCACCGTCGTATTGGTGCATCGTAGCGGCGAAGGATTTGAAGTTGAATTTATTGCACTGGATGGAGAAACCGTGGCGGTTGTCTCAGTTTTCGCTTCTCAAATTCGTCCTATTGGGCAGCGAGAGATTGCCCATGCCCGCAAAGTGGAAGCGGTTTGGTAATAGAAATTGCGGATTCGACTTCTATAGCAAATCAGACTCATTCAATCCTTGTCTGGCGGTGCCCCAACCCATTTCTAGCTCGAATGCTTTTATGATGCACCTCGTCTACACCTCCGCCCGATATTCATGCACGAATTTGATCGCCATCGCGCCTTCGCCGACTGCCGAAGCGATGCGATTCATGGCGCCGGCGCGGACATCGCCGGCGGCAAAAATGCCCGGACTGCAGGTTTCCAAAAGAAACGGCGCGCGCGCCAATTTCCACGATTTCTTGAAGCTCTCATAGCGTAGCAGATCGCCGCCGGTTTCGATGAAGCCGCGCGAATTTTTGATGATGTCCAGCTTGATCCAATCGGTGAAAGGCTTGGCGCCGATGAAAATGTAAAGCGGCGCCGATGATCACCACGTCGTACATTTTCTCCGACGCCGCGGATTTGAGGCCGATCTTTTGCGCAATCGCAACCGGCGCGGGATTCACCGCCAGCGCGCCGTCTTCAAAAATCAACGCCGGCAAATCATCTCGGGAAACTTGGTGCAGCGCCAATAACTCGCGCGCTTTTTCGCTGGTCTCGATATCATGCCATTGATAAGGAATCAGATTGCCGGCCAAAAAATCTTTCAAGAGGTGGGACTTTGGCGACCATTGATAACCGATCAGCTTGAGGCCTTCAAACTCCGGTTTGTATCCCGCCCGCCATTCTTCCAAAAGCTCATTCAACGCCGGATAGAGTTTTTCTTCCGGCGGGTCCCACGGTTTCGTCAGATAATAATCCAACTGCACATCATTGATGGCTTTGATGGCGGCCTCGATATCCGAATAGGCCGTCAACAAAACTCTTTTGGCCTCGGGATAATATTGCCTGGCTGCGGCCAGAAAATCCACGCCCGGCATATCCGGCATGCGTTGGTCGGAAACCAGCATGGCGACAGCTTCATTTTTCAGCTTCAAATCTTTCAACGCCGCCAACGCTTCCGGCGCTGATTCGGTGCTGAGAATGCGATAATCCTGGCGATAAGCCTGGCGCAGATCCCGGTTGATCGCCTTCGAAACCTGAGGATCGTCATCGACGGCAAAAATGATCGGCTTCTTCATCTCTCAATAACTCTTTGAATGATAAAACAGGGTAAAAGGGATTAAGACAAAATAACGTTTTGAAATGGCAGAATGATTCATCGGCAGAATAATTATCTCTTTTGTTTAGGCATAAAAAAACTCATCAAAGAATCATTCTGTCGACCAATGATTCTGCCCAAAGCTGGTTTCAATTAATCGGCAGGCACACCGTGAATTCCGTTCTTCCCGGCGAAGATTTGACTTTGATCTCGGCGTTGTGGTTCCGGATGATGCGTTGCACGATGTCCAAGCCCAGGCCGGTTCCTTCGTCCATTTTTTTGGTGGTAAAAAACGGATCGAAAATCTGCGACTGAATTTCCTCGGGAATGCCGTGGCCATTGTCGACGACGCTGATTACGGCGAACTCCCGGTCGCGGCGGGCGATGATCTGCAATTGGCCATTCGGCTCCATCGCCGCAATGGCGTTGTCGATCAGATTCGTCCAGACCTGATTCAACTCGCCGACAAAAGCCTTGACTTTGGGCAGGTCTTCGGGAAAATCCACTTTCACCTGAATGTTTTTCTTTTTGAGTTCGTGGCGCAGCATCGTCAACGTGCTGTCGATGCCGATCCTGAGATCCGTCCACTGCTTGTCGGGAGCCTGGTCCATGTGCGAATAGCTTTTCACCGAACTCACCAAAGCGCCAATCCGTTTGGAGGCTTCCTCGATTTCCATGACCAGCTTCTCGGTGTTCAAAACGTTGTCGAACCATTCGAGCGCGGGCGCCAGAAACGCGCTGGAAACCGCGTGCAGGGTTTTGTCGAGGTCGGCAACACCAAACCCGAAGTCAACCAGCGATTCCGCGATGGCGGAACCGTCTTGAATATCATGTGATTCCATCCACCCGGCCAGCTCATCCTCCCACGCGGTTCTTTGCATCAACGACAGCGCGGTATTTCTTCCTGGCGCGATTTTGGCGAAAAGAATAGCATTGACGGCATCGACCTGCGGCGGGGACAAGCGTATCATCATCACGCGCTTGAACTTTTCCGGCACGGCGCCGAGATGCTGGCGCAATGCCGCGGCGCTTCTCACCACCGCGGCCGCCGGGTTGTTCAGCTCGTGCGCCAGGCCGGCCGAGAGCTTGCCGAGCGCCATGAGTTTTT
>JBOHQZ010000117.1:0-11776 GCA_050732275.1 bacterium | reverse complement strand
GTGCTGGCGCAGGCCGGTCAAACTGTTGAACACCGTGCTCTTGCCGGTATTGGGATTTCCTGCCAGCGCCACGACGTAATCCCACGAATCCATTTTCACGCCGAGCTTGATCAAGTTGCCGGTGTTGTGAACGGGGCAGGTGGCGCAAGCTGGTGCAGTTGGTGTATTCATAAGTTAACTTTCAAAATTTAATCACGAAAACCCAAAAGATTATCGCTCACGAAATAGAACTCTCACGGAATTTTTTCCGTGAGCCGTTCCATTTTCGTGAGTCAATTGCTTTGTTTTTTGCACAGATTCAACTCTTTAGCTTCTATCAGCAACACTATTGACGATGACGCCATTCCTTTGTGCCTTGGTGGCTCATGAATTATTCAAGTTTCGACGAATGTGAACCAAATTTGCTTGATCCTTTCGCAGGGCGATCAACGCGCCGCGAATGTTGTAGGCGGTCGGGTTGCCGCTGGCGCTTTTCAAGTCGGCGCTGATGACGGTGCCGGGAATGACGCCGAGATCCATCAACCGCCGGCGCTGCATGCCGCGACAAGCTTTGGAAATGCCGAGAACGACGCCGGTTTCACCGACTTTCAGCGTACCCAGCGTTTCGCGCGGCCCGACCATTTTTTGCGCTTTGGGCAAAGGCACGACGGTCACGTTGGCCGCCACCACCGGCGCGAGCACCGCGTCCTCGCCCTCGGCAATGAGTTTGATGCGCTCGGTGGATTTTTCGGTTACGAGAATTTGCATGCCGGGATAAAGCCCTTGTGCGACGAGTTGCGCATAGAGCACTTCCGGCTCATCTTCGATGTGAACGACACGCGCCAGCTCACCGGTGGCGAGATCGGTCAAAGGCTTGCCTTTGCGTGGCGGCACCTCGCCGTTGGAAGTCGGAATCGGATCGCCGTGTGGATCGTGAATGGGATTGCCCATCTGCATCGCGAGAGCTTCGGCTTCTTCGATGGTGGTGACGTGCTCGCGACGCTCCGCTTCGGCGTGCCATTGCGTTTCGGCGAGGCCGGTTTCATCCGCGAAATAACGCTCCCACAAGCGATGCACGCGAATGATGCGCAAGGCGTAAGATTTTCCTACGGGAGTCAGTCCGAAACCATCGGCCTCAGTTTTGATCATCTCCAGCGTTCCGAGCCGGGCCAACAATTTGGCAGCGTGATCGCGGTTGATGCCGACCGCGCCGGACAGACTCTCGATGGTGCCGCTCTGTCCTTTGTATTCCTGATGATAAAGATGCTTGAGCGCATCTTCGATGAGAACCCGCTCGGTATTTCGATAGCCTCTTCGCCAGATAGCAATAAGGCCAAATTTGGGCCAAAAAGCAAGGGCGACGAGCGCTACGATCAAACCCGAGCCGAGTAAGAGTTTTAGTGGTTCGGTCATGGCTGATTCAAATCTATGTAAATACTGTACTTCTTTTTAAAGTAGTAGCCTAAAATAAAATTTAGGCTTGCCTAAATTTAGAAAGAATATTTTAAAAAAGCAAGATCTTTTTGACTGGACTGATTGCTGCATTCTCTGTTTATATGGTGAGGGATTGAAGCAATTCATCAAATCGTCATGCTTGCAATTTGCAGATTTTTTGTGTAGATTCCTTATTGTAGAAATGGTAACACTTAAATTTTGACCTATGGAACAAGCCGAACACATTGCCTACTGGCTAAAATCCGCTGAGCACGATCTTGAATCTGCCGAGACGCTTTTTCAGCACCAACGATATGACTGGTGTTTGTTTCTCGGGCATTTGGTTATTGAAAAAGTGCTCAAAGCTTCTTTTGTTCGGGATAATCCGAACATACCTGTACCGCAAATTCATAATCTTAATCGGCTCGTTGACCGGACGAAACTGCAGCTTACACTTGAACAGAAAAATTTATTATTGGAAATTAATCAATTCAATATCAAAGCTCGGTATCCCGATTATAAGTTTGAGTTTTACAAAAAATGTACTCCCGAATACACTCAAAATTCCTTTACCAAAATCAAGGAACTATATCAATGGCTATTGCAGCAAATGTAGAAGAAACCATCAGGCGATTTGTTGAGTTGGCGACTGCCAGCCTTAGGCTGCAGGCGATTTATCTCTTTGGCTCTAATGCGAAAGGTAATACGCATGAATGGAGCGACATTGATTTGGCCATTGTCTCGCCGGATTTTTCAGGTGATAGCTTTGAGGACAGCAAAAAGCTTTTTCCATATATCCTGAAAGTTGATTCTGCTATTGAAGTTCATACTTTCCGACCTGATGATTTTTCCGCCGACAATCCTTTCGTTCAAGAAATTCTCGACACCGGGGTTCGGGTGTATTAACATTTTTTGGGCTCATTCATGCGCTCCTACGCTGCTGAAGTCCTTTCTTTTATGCCTTCCGAAAGCTTCTTTGTTTTAGCGGCCAGTGAGGACGTTTTTGTCGTCGCGGATGAGGTGCAATTTTCCACAAACGGAAATGCCAATCGCACCCGCATCAAAACTGCCAATGGTGCGCAATGGTTGACTATTCCAGTTTTGAGCAAAGGCCGAGGCGGACAAAAACTCAATGAGGTAGAAATCGACACGACACGACGCTGGCAGCAGCAACATTGGCGAACGCTTGAACTCAATTATCACAACGCACCGTATTTCGGCGAGTTGGCGGACGGGATGGAAGAGTTATATCAACGGCCTTATCGAAAACTGACAGAAGCGGCGTGGGAATTTTTGCAATTCATTTGGAAGGCTTTGCTCTGGGAGAATTTGCCGCAGCGCACTTCCGCACTCGGCATCACGAGCAGCGGCGAGCAGCGATTGGTGGAATTGGCAAAAACGCTGGACGCCGAGGTTTATGTGGCCCACGAAAAATATCGCGCTGTCATCCGGCCGGAGCGCATTTCCGGGGTTCAGCTTCAATTCGTGCATTGGGAGTTGCCGCCGTATCATCAACAATTTGGGGACTTCATCGGCGGACTAAACATGCTCGATTTGTTGTTTAATGAAGGAATCGCGTTTACAAGAGAGCGATTGCAGCGTTTGGCTGGCGCGGTGCAAGCACAGATAATTTAAAATATGCCCAACGGATTAAAAACGGCCAACGGATCAAAAGCTTTATGATGATACCGTTGGCAGTCTGCAGCCGTGGGCTTTTAATCTGTTGATCTATTTTGTGGGTGAGCTTGACTATGAATATGAAGAGGAAAACTTCAAGAACTAAGCCAGCAACGGCACGGCCTTACCCTGAAGCAAGCAAAATAAAAACTGGATCTGCAAATCGCGTCGCCGAGTCGGTGGCTGCGTACTCGGTCGCGAGGCCGAGATCAACTTATAAACGTCGGCCCTCGTTGCCTCGCCGAATTGCCGGGCACGTCGTTACCGATGAGGTTTGGCAATTCGCCATTGTCAACGATTTGATCCCCCATTTGAAAACAGCAACCCGGCTCGTGCATGAGTGCTTTCCGACTGTCAGAAAAGTTGAATTCTTATATGTCATAGATTCTGAAGTCGAGAATTGGAGCTGGATCACCATTGCCATCAAAGTCTCTGGAACTGTTGAAGAAGTTTTGGCGCAAATGAATCGCTTCGATAATGAAATGATCAGGCAAGTGCCAATAGAAAAGGGCGAGAAAATTTGTTTAAGAGTTGGAGGACTCTAGAATGCATGGTGAAGACTTTTTGTTTCCGGCAGAACAGCTTTTGAAAATGCCGTCCGAAGCCGCCTATCGCAGCGCTGTCAGCCGTGCTTATTATGCCGTCTTTCACTGCGGCGCCGAATTTTTGTCAGGATTGGGAATACAAGCCTCCCGTGGTCCACAGACACATGGCCAACTACAAGCACGAGTTAACAACTGTGGCGTTACTGAATTTCAGCAGCTTTATCGAATTATTTATCGACTCTATGACAATCGTCTGCTTGCTGATTATGATTTAAAAAGCAAAGAATTCCAATCACAGGCGACTATGGCACTGTTGGTTGCCTCTGCGAAGCAAGCCCTAGCGATTATCAAGAATTGCAAAAAGTCGCAAAGCTTGTGCAATCAAATCCGCCAAGGCATTCGTGATGACGATGCCAAAATCAAGGCATGAGAAAATCATACATTTAAATTTTCGTTGCGGTTCCCTTTTCGTTGCAAGTTATTTTAAAGAAGAGACTCACTAAACTTTTCGATGCCCAAGATCGTCGCCGTCATTCCCGCTTTTGATGAAGAGAAATCCGTTGGCAAAGTGGTGCAAGCCATCCCGCAGCCGCCGGTGGAAGAGATTATCGTCGTCAATAACAACTCACGTGACCGCACGGCCGAAGTGGCGGCGGCTGCCGGCGCACGAGTGGTTTTTGAAATGGAACCGGGATATGGCGCAGCTTGTTTGCGCGGCATCGCCGAGGCCCAAAAGCTCGGCGCCGAGCTGGTGGTTTTCGTCGACGCGGATCACAGCGATTATCCTGAGGAAATTCCCGACTTGATCGCGCCGATTTTGGCAGATGAATGCGATTTCGTGATCGGCTCTCGCGCTTTGGGAGTGAAAGAAAAAGGCGCGATGACACCGCAACAATTGTTCGGCAACTGGCTGGCCTGCTGGTTAATGCGCCTTTTGCTCGGCGCGCACTACACTGACCTCGGCCCGTTTCGCGCCATCTCGATGCTGGCCCTGGAGAAAATAAATATGCGTGATCGCAATTACGGCTGGACGGTCGAGATGCAGATCAAAGCGAGCCTGCACAATTTGCGCGTGCAAGAAGTGCCGGCGCGTTACCGCAAGCGCATTGGCAAATCGAAAATCTCCGGCACCGTCAAAGGCACGCTCATGGCGGGATGGAAGATCGTCACCACGATTTTGCGGTACGCTATCTTTACTCGTCATTCGTAATCCGCGAAATACACGAAAAGATAAATTTCTTTCGTGTATTTCGTGTGTTTAGCGGGCAAAAAATGAATCTTTTAAAAACTTTCTCATCAACTTTCTTGGAAACACCTATGAAAAAATCCGCTCTCTTCGTCGCGTCTTTTCTGGTTTTGTTTGGGGGAATTGTCGCTGCGCAGAATCAATCGGCTGCAAGCGATGCCGCTCAATTCATTAAATCGTTGCCGAAAGAAACGCAAATTTATTCCCAAGAAGAACGGCGGCAAATTCCAAGCACGGCGAATATCGAGGCATGGCGGGAATTTACGGCAAAAACCGGCGAGTGGGTGGTGGAATGGAATCCCACAACCGGCAATCCGCATCGTGCTTATGGCGGCAACGCCAAGCTCGCCGGATTTCGCTCGCAGAGCGCAGCCGAAGTCGATCGCGTCGCGCGGCAATTTTTAGCGGATCACGCGGCAATACTCAAATTGGACGAGAAACAGTTGCAACTGCGGCGCGCGGATCAAATTCTGAACAAATGGTATCTCACTTACCGCCAAGTGAAAGACGGCGTTCCGGTACTGTTCTCGGAAGTTGAGCTGCGCTTGAGCGCGAGCGGCAACGTGATGATGTTCGGCTCGGATTTTCATCCGGAGATTCAAATTAATCCGATACCGGCGCTCTCCTGGCAAGCCGCTTTTGCAGCGGCAACGCGCGGGATGCAGGTGACTGAAGTGATTTCGCCAGCGGAAACGGCGTCTCAACTTTACATTTTGCCTATTGAAAATGAAGATCGCCTCGACTACCATCTGGCTTATCGTTTCGAGACGATCACATCCAATCCCTCCGGCCGGTTCGTAACTTACGTTGATGCGCATTTGGGTGAAGTCCTTTGGCGCTTCAATCGCGTCAGATATTCCGTTACCGGCAATGTGAGCGGCGCCGTTCATCGCAACAATGCGGCTGATCCGCTCACCACGCATTCTTTTTCGGAACTCACGCTCACGCTCGGATCGCAGTCGATCACAACCAATGCCACCGGCAGTTTTCGTTTTGACAATGTCGGCGCGAATCTGACTTTGACCGCCAGATTGGAAGGAAGTTTCGCTCGCGTGACGCGAGCGGATGGTACGGCGGCAAGCTTTACGGCGACGGTGCAGGACGGCCAGCAACTGAATATTTTATGGGACACCGGCAATTCACAAACCTCCGAGCGCGACGCGTACTTCCATACGAATATCGCCCACGCTTTCATCAAATCCATTGATCCGGGTTTCACCGGCGTTGATTACGCCATGCCGGTTCGCGTCAATCTCAACCAAACGTGCAATGCTTTTTGGGATGGCAGCGGCATCAATTTTTTCCGCGCCGGCAACGGCTGCCGCAACACTGCGGAAATTCCGACGGTGGTTTATCACGAGTACGGCCATGGCATCAACGACATGCAATATCTCCGGCAAGGCATTGAAGACGGCTTGACGAATGGCGCGATGCACGAAGGATTGGCCGATGTCAACGCGGCATTGCTTGTCGACGATCCGGTTGTCGGCCGTGGATTCTTGGAAAATGGCGGCAACGTCCGCAATGTAAAAAACACCAATCGGTACCCGCAAGATGTCAGCGTTGAAGTTCACACGGACGGCTTGATTTTAGCCGGCGCCTTGTGGGATTTGCGCGAGGCGCTCGGCTTGGAAATCGCTCGCCGCTACAGCCACTTCGCGCGCTACGGCACGCCGGATGATCCGGATTTGTTGACGGCTTATAATGAATATTTCATCGAAATTTTAATTCTCGATGACAACGACGGGACGCTGGCGAATCTCACGCCGAATTTTGCGGCGATCAACCAGGCTTTTTCGGCGCACGGCATCGGTGCCGCGTCATTCTTGCGCATCGCCCACCAGGAACGGGGGGATGCGGCCAGCTCTGAAAATGAGTATTTGGTGCAAGCGCAAGTGAGCACGGCCGCTTTTGTTGGCGTCGATCCCAATGCCGCCACGGCGCACTTTTCCACCGATGGTCAAAATTTTCTTACTGTACCCATGGCCGCAAATGGCGGCGCCAACTTCCAGGCGCGCATTCCACGCCAGCCGTCGGGGAGCGTGGTCTCGTATTATATCACGGCGCGAGATAATCTTGGCGCTTCCCTTACGTTTCCCGCCGGGGCACCACAGAGCAAAGTGTTCAATTTTCTCGTTGGCTTTCGTTCCAGGCGCTTCGACGATTTTGAATCCAACCAACCTTGGAAAATCGGTGACGCGACTGACAGAGCCACGACGGGAATTTGGGAGCGCGTCAATCCGAACGGCACCGCAAGCGGGGGCATCCAAGTGCAGCCGGAAGATGATCACTCACCTGTTGGCAGTTTCTGCTTTGTCACCGGCAACGCCGATTCAGGACGCGCCCAAGGCGTAAATGACGTCGACAATGGTAAAACCACGCTCTATTCGCCGCTGTTGGATTTGACTTCATACCGGAACCCGGTTATTCGTTATTTTCGCTGGTATAGCAATAGGACGGGCGACAGCCCCGGCCTTGATGAGTGGGAAGTGCATATCTCCAACGACAGCGGTAAAACCTGGGTAGAGATTGAGCGCACCCGCGAGACCGACAACAGTTGGCGCAAAGTCGTTTTCTTTGTGCAAAAATTTTTGTCGCCGACAAATAAGGTCCGGTTCCGGTTCGTGGCGCAGGATCAGGCACCAGGCTCGATTGTCGAAGCGGCGTTCGATGATTTCGAAATTCTCGAAGCCGAAAGCGTGACCGGCGTGGAAGTGCCGGCGGTTTCGACGCTGCCCGGCGAGCTGCGGCTGCGCCCGAATTTTCCCAATCCATTTGCCAACGGCGCTATGGCGACGACGATTCATTACGATTTGCCGCGCGCGGCAGAATTGCGCGTGCAGATTTATGATCTGACTGGCAGAAGCGTGTGCGTTTTACACGACGGCCGGCAAAACGCCGGCACGCATACCCTTGTTTGGAACGGTGCGGATGCCGCCGGCCGTTTGGTCAGCGCGGGTTTTTACTTTGTCGTTTTGGAGGCGGAAAATAGGAGATTGACGCAGAAAATCGTCGTGGTCAGATGAAAATAGATGGCAAAAATGCTTTGAAGGGCAAAATTATTTGACGGCACAATGATGATTGCAATCGCCTTGCGGCTTTCCCTGCACATCATTTTGCCGTTGAATAGTTTTGCCTTATTGGGTGATTCCCAGTTTTGCGCCTTTCCCAAGCTGACTCCGTAGAAAATCAACTTACTCGCACCCCCATTTCCCCTCGGCAAAATGTTTCCCTCCGGCAAAAATTTGCATCATTGTTGGTGAACAATCTTGCATAGCGTCGCTGTAAATAAACAGAAATGGCGATTCTCTCCCTCGCTCTTTAGTTTTATATTTTCAAGCAAGAAGCGCAGATTTAAAATACGTAATCAATGTGTCAATATGGTTATGGCATGAACTTTGTTAATTAGAATGTGCAACCCAAATTTTAAGGTCATGTTTTATGGTCACCAAATGCTTTCCACCGTTCGGAAAGGTTATGTCCATCTGAAATTTCTTATCAATCTCGATTTTAGATTTGTCGCAGTCAGCTTCAAAGTTCAACGCGGGAGTTGTTCTTTGAAAGCGTTGATCCCGTGTCGCATCGTTTTTCGATAAGATTTGTGATCGTCGTAGAATGAATCGCAAGGTACTGGCAATACCGCTGGGAATGATGCAGCATAGGAGAGAAGAGGCTAGAGCGTAGGATGGCACGCTGGTGCAGAATGTGGGATTGCACATTCATTGAATTAAAAGTTTTTGTGTATTGCTTTTGGTTCGAAGCCTGCCGTTATTTTGCCTCGTTTTCCTGCGTTTGTGTTCCATATAAACCTCTCTAAAAATTTTCTCTCTTCTCTTGCTAATCTATTTTCAAACCGCTTTTGCACGGCTTTGTGTTTGTAATGGCGGAACCGATATCGTTGTCTCCCGTGCAAGACACGAAAATGAAGACGCCGGGCCTCGGTGAGAGTGGAGAAGTTTTTTCGTTTTCAGATGCGCCCGTGCAAAACTTTTCATACAAAAGATGAAAGCTCTTGCATGATCATGCGACGCGAAGCGCTCCAGCAGTTTTCAATAAATGGCGATTAAGTGTTGAACTTCAAGCAACTAAAAGCATTCGAAAATAATCTGTTTGTGTCGTGGTATGTCTTTTGCCCGCAATTGAGTTGTCAAAAATGAAATATTTTGTTTGAATAGTTAATTATTATTTTTTTGTGTGTTTGATGTTAATTATTTTTAGAACGCAGAATCCAAGCCGTAATGTTCTGTGGTAGTATTGGGTCGTCTCGATAAAGCCAAAGTTCTTTTGAGCATGACGCCTGTTTACAGAAATAACGTTGTAAAGCTGCCGCCGGAGCGTAAATTTTTCGCCGCACTAAAAATAATGTTTGGGAGGGAGGCTTCGCCCGTAGGGCTGCACCCTTCGGGTGCCACGTGTCATTTCTGTATTGTGCATCACGCTCGAATTATTTCCCACCCACAATTAATTCTTAGGAGGTCAGCAATGTACCGAAAGGTGAGTGTCGTGTTGTTGAGCCTCTTGATCTTGCCGGCGCTGCTTTTTGCCGGTACAACCGGCAAGATCAAAGGCAAAGTTGTTGATCGTGAGTCGAAAGAGCCTTTGCCGGGCGCCAACATTCTGGTTGAGGGAACGACGTTGGGCGCCTCGACCGATCTGAATGGCGAATACGTCATTTTGAACGTTCCGGTCGGCGGCTATACGGTTAAGGCCACGTTCATCGGTTATCGCACCGTGACGATCTCCAATTTGCGTGTCAGCGTCGATCTGACCACGGAGCTTAATTTCGACATGCCCACCGAGGCGGTTGAAATCGGCGAAGTGTCGATCGTGGCGGAGCGGCCGATCGTGAACAAGAATGCCACGAACAGCCAGCAGGTACGGACGGCGGAAGACATCAAAGATCTGCCGATTCGCAGCTATGCGGAGATGGTCAATCTCGCGGCTGGCGCGGTTTCCGATGGCAACAACACTTTTATTCGCGGCGGCCGTGCTGAGGAAACCGCTTTCTACGTTGATGGCGTTTATCAAAACAGCCTTCGTACTGGTCAGCAGTCTGGTGAGCTTTCAGCCAGCTCGGTCGAAGAGTTGTCGGTTCAAGCCGGTGGTTTCAACGCGGAATATGGTTTCGCGGCCTCCGGTGTGGTGAACGCGGTGACCAAAAGCGGCGGTTCTCAGTTCAACATCTATGGTGAATATGTCACCGACGAATGGTTGAGCGAAAAAGAAAAAAATCTCGGCACTTTTTCGTACGGCTACAACGTCTACAATATGGCCATTGGCGGTCCGGTGCCGATGACGAATAACAAGGTCAAGTTTTACTTTTCCGGCGAGCGCAATTTCTTCAGGGATCGCGCGCCCTCAGCCGGTGTTCATCCGGTGCTGGTGGAGATGAAGGGACCGCGTTCGACCTCCGCAGTCGGGGCGGATCTTATCGATGTGGTCAGGGGCCAAGAAGGACCCTTGCCGAATAATGCTTTGGGACGGTATCTGGCCAACGGCAACATCACTGTGGATTTCAACCAGCTCAAGTTCAAGTTGGGCGGCAACACCACGCGCAACGATTGGAGAGCATATAGCACGAACGATGCGCTCTATAATCAGGACCGTTTTTCCCGCAATGAAAGTTTTTCGCAAAGCCTTTATCTGAAGGCCACGCATGCCTTGAACGGCACGACTTTTTACAGCGCCCAGGTCAATTACTTTGCGGACGGTGGCGAGCAATACGATCCCCTCTTGGGCCGTGACGTGCTCAACTACGGCGATAAAATCGATTTTAATAACGACGGTGTTTTCAATCCGAATCTGCGTGATCAGGGACAGAATTTGTCCCGCGACGGCAACACCGCCAACCTGTTCGACCCTGCCGGCGTGGTTTTCAATGCTTACGCCTACAATCGTTCGAGCTATATCGGCGGCAAGCTCGATCTCACCCATCAGGTTGGCAGAACTCATGAATTGAAGTTCGGCGGCGAATATCGCCGTCATAGTCTCCGCCGCTATGCGCTCACCACGCCGATGCGTTTGGCGACGGCATTTGCCAACAACCCGAATATCGACCCGCGGGTCGCTTTTCGCAGCGCTTATACGGAAGCCTACGGCTACAACCTGGTGCAAGATGCCGGCGCCAACGGCGAATATGTGAAAGATGATTCCGAGTTCGACGGCGCCAAGCAGCCGGTCCTGTTCGCGGCTTATTTCCAGGATAAGATCGAAGTGTCCGACTTGGTGTTGAACCTCGGCCTCCGTCTGGACTATTTCGACGCCAATGACTTTGTCATGGCTGATCCGCTGAATATCGTGCTCGATGATAACAGCCTGTTTGACCGCAGCCAGCTTCGGGCGAGCAAGTCAAACACCACGCTCAGCCCGCGTTTGGGCATGGCTTTCCCGGTCACCGATCGCACCGTGTTCTACGGCCAGTTCGGCAAGTTTACGCAGCAACCGCCGTTGCTGAACCTTTACACCGGCTGGGAGTTTTTGGCGAACCAATTGGTCGCCGGCAACCAAGTGACGCAGGCCAATCCCGAACTGGAGCCGACCAAGACCACCTCCTATGAGATCGGCTTCCGCCAGCAAATCGGCGACGGCGCGGCTTTGGATATTTCGGCCTACTACAAAGAAACCCGCGATCTGATCGTGTTGGAAACCTTGACCGAGGCCAGGCCGATTCCTTATCAGCGCTTTACCAATGGCGACTTCGGCACCATCAAAGGTTTGTCGGTCAATTTCAATCTGCGCCGGACTTCGCGTGTAGCCACTAACCTGTCTTACACCTTCCAGCAAGCGGCCGCCACCGGTTCCGCTGCTAACACCGGCTTCTTCGTGGGTTGGCTCGGCGGTGATTATCCGACTTTTGTGACGCCCACTGACTTTGATCAACGCCATACCGGCTCGC
>JBOHQZ010000116.1:0-11814 GCA_050732275.1 bacterium | reverse complement strand
TCCCTCGACGGATCATGGCGGCCACGACGGCGAGACGAGAAGCTTGCGTTATCTCGAATGGACTTGTGATCCGGATCCGAACGACGCCACTTTTGTGACGGACTTCGCGTATCTGTTGCGCGAGAATGAAACGGTGCGCGTCGAGCACGACCGCCATGTTTGCGGCCTGTTCGCTCGTGCGGATTGGCTGCGGCTTATGAGTGAAGTGGGTTTTCAGACAAGCGTGGTGGTTGATTCGTATGGGCGCGAGTTGTTGGTGGGGAGGAAATTCAAGGGGTGAGTGAGATTGGAATATTTCGCCCTCACCCCGGCCCTCTCCCGGTGGGAGATGGAGAAAGGACGGGGATGAGGGAGAAAAAGCACGAAAGGAGCAAGCAATGCCAGACGAACCCCGCCATCGTGTTAAACCAATCATTCTGCAATACGCCCGTGACTTGCGCCATCCGCTCACGCCTGCCGAGCGAAAAGTTTGGGCTGCGGTGCGAAACCGCGGGCTTGGCTACAAAATTCGCCGTCAGCATCCCATCTCGCGTTTCATTGCTGATTTCTATTGTGCAGAAGCCGAGCTGGTTATTGAGATTGACGGCGATACTCACGCCGAACCCGCGCAAGCAGAGTACGACGCCGCACGCACCGCTTGGCTCGAAGCCCACGGCCATCACGTCATTCGCTTCAGCAATCGTGAAGTATACGAAAATCTCGACGACGTGCTGGAGGCGATTCGAGAGGCGTGCGGGAGATTGGTGTGATGTCAAATTCTCCCTCACCCCGGCCCTCTCCCGCTGGGAGAGGGAGACGGCTCGGCGTGATCCCATGAGGAAGCAGACTGTTACTGCAGCGTCACCTGGCCTAACGAATTGTCCTGCCCTGCCGTGACAGTTACACCGGATTGCGTGAAAGCTTTATTCAACGTATCAGAAACACTCACCGTGTAACTGTCCGGCGGCAGAAAAGCCAGACGGAAAAAACCGGTCGTTCCATTGACCGGCGATGAGGTGATGGTGTCGGCGCCGGCAATGGCATACGCCACCGGCAAATCGGCTGGGTTGGTCACGGTGCCGGAGATGGAGCCGGTGAGCGCCATGGCCGCAACACGCAAAACTGGTTTAAGCTTAAAACCGTTGGGACGTTGCCGCGGGCCGGTGACGACGATCGAGCGTTCGGCATCGAAATCAATCACGAGATCGTAAGTGGAACCGGCAATAATATCAAACTTGGTCAACAGTTTCAAGCCGGATTGCGCGCCGCTGGGAACATCGAGCGGATAAGCTTGTCCTTTCAACACGATTTCAGCGTCGGCAATTTTCAAGCGAAGTTGGGTGTATTTCCCCGCCTCGACCTCGGCTTGGCCGAGCATCAAAGCCTTGCCGCTGTTCCACTCCAATAAATTGACGGTTCGCGTTTGATTGCTGAGCGTCTCCCATTTGCCATCGATGTGCGCGCTGACTTCGGTGAAAGTGATGTTCACCGCATCGTACATTGCAACAGCGTCGGTCAAAAAGATGCGCAACGTGCCTTTGCCTGATTGGGGATCGGTGGCTTTTTCGTCGCAACCCAACCATGCTACCAGCGCGAGACTGAGAGCGATTCGCATCCATTTTTGCATGACTCACCTCATTCTCTTTATTTATGTTTTTAACAACTTCAAATCCAATTAACCTTAAAGAAATATACAAAGCATGCGCCAACGTGCTGAATTTAACAAAAATAACACACGAGCATTGTAAATGTTTAGTAAACAATGCAACCGCCTGGCCGCGGCAAATCACGCCTTGGGATAAACTGTTAGCATCTGCGAAATTTTTTCGCAGTGGAGCGCATCGTGCTATTTCGATTTTCGCCACGAAATTCGCGAGATCGTTGACGCCGAGAGCAAATAAAAATACGGCATAGCCGGAAAACGAAAACGTTCGGAGCCGGCGGGCGCGGTCATGAAGAGCAAATAGAACAAAGGCAACGTCAACAAAACGAGCGAGGCGTAGGATTTCTCTTTAGTCAACCGAACGATCGCAATGAACGTCAAGACGTAATGAACGATCAGCCAGCCGAGATTGAGAAGATACAGCACCAGATAGGTCGACTCGACACGCGACCAAAATTTTTTGAGCGCGAAACCCAGATCACCGGCTACGAGCAACGCGCGCAGTCCGAACATCGGCCTTTCCTTGCCGGCGAAATGATAAAAATCGCGCACGCTCGTATCGAGAAAGCTCGGGATGATTCCCGTCAATTGCACGCGCGCGTAGAGCAGGGGAGAGGCCAATATTTTTTGAGCAGCCAGTTCTTGATAAACTTGCGAGGCGCGCGGATCATTCAGTTGGTGGCCGTATTGTTTTCCTTTGTAGTGCAGTTTTATTTTTTCTGCAGTGAAGCCTCGCGTCATCATCAAGCTGTCGGCCTCGGCCTCCAGTCGTTGCTCGGCGGTCGCGTAGTCGATGTTCTCCCGTGCTGCTTCAAGAAAGGCCGCGTTCATGAGCAACATATTGATCCCTTGAATGGATGTCAACTGCGCCATGCCGAAGACCAACTTGTTGCGAATGAGCCAAGGACTCAAGGTGAGCGCAAAAACCGCGACATAAATGGCGGCATTTCTCGCGCGAATCTTGCGTGAGCCGATGCCGGCAAAAAATAGCATCACAGCCACCGGCGCGAAAAAATACAAACCTACCGGCCGGCACAGCGTTGCCACGCCCAGAAGAGCTGCTGAGGAGATCAAAGCTTTTAATGATGGCCGTTGCACATATTGAATCAGAAAAAAAATGGCGGCCAGAAAGAGAAACGTGAACAGCGATTCCGTCAACAGGCTGAACGTGCGCACGAGCGCCGAAGGATCGAGGGCGAAACAGAGCCCGGCAATGAAACCGGCGCGAGTGTTGAACAATTTTTCGCCGGTCTTGAACACCAGCACCGCCGATAGCGAATTGACAAGCCCTTGCGCGACCGGAATGATCCAAAGCTTGCCGCCGGTAAGCGCCAATAGCAGGGCCACAAAGAATGGATAAACCGGGGTGAGCACACTATCCGGCGCGAACGGCGGCTGCTCGCTGCGCGAAAAAACGCCGTGATGCCGTAGGTTTTCGGCTAGGCGGAAATAGCCGATAGCGTCCGGATCAGAAATGATGCGTTCCGAATCCGTGACCACAGCGAGGCCGAAGATGACCTTGGCCAGCGCCGAGATCAGAAAGACGATAACAGCGGGATGGAGAAAAATTCTCTGCCATTTTTTTTTCAGAAGCTCCATAAAATGCTTTTACCTGGAGGTGATCAATACGCCAATGCCAAAATCGTTGAAAGTTGGTGCAGTGGAATTATCACACGCGGATGAAAAACACGCACGAACAAAAGCAGGAATTATTGGATGAATTCGTGGGTTGGAATTAGTTGCGGACTGCTGTTCTGTGTGTCTTTTGCGTTTTAAATTCCGCCAATGGCCCGATCGTCTTGCGAAGCAAAATTTCATCGTGCCCGGAAACGATGAAATTTTTTAAAATACCGGCCTTCTCGTAACCGAGACGGCGATAGAGCTGTTGCGCTTTTTTGTTGAAGGAAGATACGCACATAAAGACGTTGGGTTTTTCCGCGAAAATTCTTTTTTCGGCAAACGCGATCAAACGGCTGCCGAGGCCCTGCCCTCGCCAATCCGCCCTCACCGCTACGGTCTGAATGTAGCCGGTGAAGGTGCCCTCCATTTGTAGAATGATGAAGCCAATCACCTCGCGCTTGAAAACGGCCACATAAACTTCCCCCAAAGGATTGGCTAGAATTTTGAGAGCTTCGCCGTAAGTTCTTTTCAGGGTGATCCACGGCTCGGAGGTGGCCATGATTTGCGCGCATGCGCGTGCTTCGGCCTGGCTTTTGAGCTGCCTAAAATTAAAACGAGGGGAGGGCTTCGATTTCATTTTGGTTCGTAGTAGCGCCTTCAGGCGCAAAATACCTGCGTGACGAGAATCTTTGCTTTTTGAAACGATATTCTAAATTTCAGGCTCGACGCCTAAAGGCGTTACGACGAACGCCAAGCTACCTTCGCATTTCCGCGATGACCATGATTTGGGTGTTCGCCGAATACTTGGTCAATTCGAATTGGGCGAGCGCAACGACCTGCTTGACAGTTACCAGGCCGGAGAGGTCGATCAACCGCGGGCCGGCCGCAAGGCGCACGCTCGGTATTTCTTCGCCGCCGTCGCCATAATACGTGTTGAGTTCGACAAACCTTTGCAACTCTTGCTCCGCTTCGGCAACCGTAGTCAGCAACAGCGCGGCGCTTGGCAGGTGCAAACGCACGACACCCTCGTGATCGATGATCACGACGGCGCGTGATTGGCTCTTCAACAAGCCGAAAAGATAGCGGTTCTCCTTGTGCAGCGCATACGCGGTAAAAAATTCGGTTTCCGACAACACCTCGGCTGGTTGTCCATTGGCGCCGAGCGCTTGCTGCGCAATGAGTTGCCGGCGCGAGGCCGGCAAAGCGCGGCCCAGCTTCTCGCGCTGGCGGTTCTCCGTAGCCCCGATGGCGGCGGCGCGGACGATATTGAAGCGCGAATCGATTTCGAGCGTCACTTCGACCGATTCCGGCGCCGCTCCCATGCGCACGATCGCCGCCTCGGCATCCTGCCGGAGCCGCATTAACTGCTCGTGCGTCGGATCAACGATGGTTCGCTCAATCGTTTCATGCAGCAACGCCAAAGCAACGCCGATGGCGGAAATGACCGGGTTGTTTTCCGAAATCTCACCGGGGATTTTGACCAGATTTGAGACAAACGGCATGATAGTCATCGCGCCGCCACCGCCGCTAACGAGCTTCAACAATGAAGGCTCAAGTTTGTAGTCGTCGATCAACCCCTGTATCGTCTCGACGACTTTGCTGCAGGCCTTTTGCAAAAAAACGTGAGCAGCCTCTAACGGACTCTTGCCGAGCTTTTGCCCAAGCGCGTCGAAGGCCAGGCGCACATTCTCCTTGCCGCCATGAGCGTAATCGTGTTCGGGAACCAATCCGGCCACGTTGGCAGCGCCGGTCGTGGTTACTGCAATCTTGCGCTTTTCAGTTTGCAAATAAAAATAATCCGATTGATCTCCGGGGCGCGGCGAAGCGACGACAGGCTTGGCGCCGACCATCTCGACCAATGGCGTAAAAGCCTCGTAGTAAAGCCCGGCAATGTGAGCGCTGCGCGGTCCAACGTCGATGAGCTGATCATTTTGCACGCGTGGCAAGCTGCCGCCGCCGATGGCGATGGTATGAACATCCAAAGTGCGGACATAAACCTTGTGGCCGCCGATGCGGGCGCTGCGCATCATGGCCTTGCCGTGGTGGATGGTGGAAATATCCGTGCTGGTGCCGCCGACGTCGAGAAAAATACCTTCGGAAGTTTTGGCGTACATCAAAGCCCCGGCCACACCGGCGGCCGGGCCGGAGAGAATTGTTAAAATCGGGCGCTCGCGCATGCCTTTGATGTCCATAATGCCGCCGTCGGAACGCATGATCATCAACGGCGCAGTGATGCCGACTTGGCGCAAGCTGCGTTCAGTCATCTCAGCCGTTGCCAGCGCTACCGGCATAATGCTTGCGTTGATCACCGCTGTGCGCGTGCGCACCCGCAGGCCGTACAGCTCGGAAATTTGGTGCGTCGCCGTGGCCGGCAGCCCGGTCTCTTGCACGAATCGCATCACTTGCTGCTCATGCTCCGGATTATCCACCGAAAACGCTTCGGCAGCGACAATCGCTTCGGCGCCCTCGTCGCGTAATTCTTGAATGGCTTGGCGAACCGTCTCTTCCGCGAGGCCTTTGCTCGTATCGAGAAAACGAAAACACGTGCGCAAAAATTTACCTGGCGCCAGCTCGATCCGGTCGATGGCGATTTCGTGGCGGGCGCGCGTCGCTTCCCATCCGCCGCCCATGCCGACGATGCCCACCATGGCGACGTCGCCTTCTAAAAGTGCATTTGTGGCCTGCGTGGTGCTGTGTGCGACCAAAACGATTTCCTTCGGATCGACGCGTCCCTTTTGGAGAACTTTCAATAGCGCTGTGACAATGCCGTGTGCCACCCCTTCTTTGGCGCGATGAGTGGTCGAGGTTTTAGCTTGGGCAATTAGGGTGAATTTTTCGGTTTCAATCGCCACCGCGTGGGTAAACGTGCCGCCAACGTCGATGCCGATGCGGATTTTTCTCATACAGTCGCTATCGTGATGCAGTTTAGTGATTGCTCTTGCGTGATGCGAGATTCAACGAGAATCGCGACGACAAAGCTACGAAACTTTTTCATGAGGTTATTGGCGTAATTTCTACTTGTCACTCGATCTGATACTATCGCGAACGTGGATTTTAAGGTATCTTTTTTAAACTCTTAAGACGATCCAAGAGTGTTGTATACTGATAAACTGCTTTTAGAACTTCTTTGGCAAACATGATACCTACCTCTACCTCTTCTTGCCCCACTTGTTGATACTCTTTTGAATCAATATGCGCAGCATCATTACCAAGAAGACGCATATTGTCAAGACCATTCAATAATTCCTGAGGTAAAACTATCTTTGTGCCTAATGCAGTGAGGCGTTCCTTAAGGTTTTTTCCTGTTGCCCCTCTATCACGACAAAGCTCTTCAAGTGTTTTTCCTATCATTATCGCAGATGCTACGAAACAGCGGTTAGCATGACAAGTAATTGCTTCTTCCAAAGCACTCACCACTGCGGGTGGGATGGCCGTAGAATCAAAATCAATTCTTTCGGCAGGATACGAAGTTAAAAGTTTACCACTATCCCATGCGAAAAATACATGTGCCAAGCAAGACGGGTTAGGGCATTGACGTTGTCCAAGATATAATGAAGGTGGTAATAAGACATCTTGTGCATTACCGATTGTGCTAAATGTACCTTGTTGTCGACAGTTCGGGCAACGAAGGCTTATAACAGCACTTGGCTTTTGCAAACCATAAGATTGCACTTTAAAGATCACGTTTCACTCCTTGTTCAATAGCGTGTCTAAAAGAGTTTAAATAAAATATAACAAAAGTTTTTCCAGAAAGCAAACGGAGCGTTGGAGTTATGTTGTTACTTCTCGACGTTGCTTTTCTGAGTTTTTTTTGCTATTTTGCTTATACCGATTAGCCCTCTTAACGGCGTTCATACTAAGGACGAATAGCAGCAGAAATTAACCAGCAACGAGTAACTAGTTCATGACTCCGCAAAACCTTTTCCAAAATTTCGGCGGGCAAATTCATAACGATTTCCCGGCCATCAATGTTCCGGTTTTTAAATCACCCGAGGGCACGCCCTATCTTACGGCCCCGGGCGTCGTGCTCATCGCCAAACCGAATATCGAACTCTCCGGCGTGAGAAATTTTTTGGAAGGGTTCGACAGTGGCTTGGGATTTGCAAGTTATGTCGATGATCCGGCGGCGCTTTCTTCCGGCGCGCAGCTTTGCAAAATCGCCGGGCAAACCTGCTATGCCAGCTTCAGCCCGAAACGCACGATGAATCGCGACGCCGAGCGCTATTTCAAAAATATAATGGAGAGCGGACACGGCTCGGTGTTGGAACATGCCAATTTCTCGTTTCTACTTTACGGCATCTCGCGCAGTCTCACTCACGAGTTGATTCGGCATCGCGCCGGTTTCGGATTTTCCCAGCTTTCGCAGCGTTACGTTTCCGGCCGCGTGTTGCGTTTCGTCGAGCGCCCGGAGTTCCAAGACGGCGGCAAATTTCATCAAATGTTTCTGGAGCGCATCGACCGGGCTTATGCCGAATATCATAAGCTTGCCGACGCGTTATTAGCCGAGCAAGAACAAGGCACGGCGATTTTGAGCGCTGAGGCCAAAACCGATTTGCGCAAAAAAGTCAACCAGGCCGCGCGCGGGCTGCTGCCCAATGAAACGGAGACGATCATGGTGATCACCGGCAACGCTCGTGCCTGGCGCCACGTCATCGAGATGCGCGCCAGCGATCATTCCGAGCTGGAAATTCGCGGCCTAGCCTTGCGCGTTTTTCTCTGCCTCCGCCAAATCGAGCCCATCTTGTTTGGCGATTACGAGCTGCACGAGCTGCCGGATGGAACGCATTCGGTGACGACGCCGAACCGGAAGGTGTGATTAGAATTTGGTGAGCAAAAAAGAATAGACCAACAAGCCGTCGGGTTTACAATCGAACCTTTTTTTCTCCATGAATCAGCAGGACATGTTCCTCTCTTGCCAGTTTTTCCATCGCCGCGGTAAAGCCGGCGCGAGAAAGGAGCGCGTAATGCTTGCGGCGATAATGGCCTGGCACCAGCTGTGATCGTTCGTGGAGTTGTTGGTAAATATCAATGCCGACTTTTTTCGTTGACCATTTGACTTCGGCAAAGAGAATATCCTCACCCGGATCGCCTAGGGCGACTATGTCGATCTCCTGGTTTTTCTGCCACCATTTTCCCAAACGTGAAAAGGGAAACAGGTTATCCTGAAATTGCCGCAAAATTTCGCCGCTGACTTGCTCATACGCCGTCGCGGCGTGATGAACAAAAGATTGATCGAAGCGAGCGAGTGCAGGCCGTTTATTGCCGAGCACCAACTCGCTGCGATAAGGAAAAACCATATCAAACCAAAACGAAAAATAATTGTCCGCCAAAAAATAAAGCCCTTGTCGTGACTTTTCAACATTTTTTTCAGTGATGGGAAAACGCTTTTGGATAATTTGCAGCTCGTCGAGATAATAAAGGTATTTGTGCAAAGAGGTTTTCTCGAAGCCGGTCTCGTTGACAATTTCACCGAATTTGTGCTTGCCCAAGGCGATGGCGCGGAGAATAGAAAAGTATTGGCGTGGTTCGCGGGTTTCTTCTTTAAGAATAAATTCCGCATCGTCGTAAAGATAAGCCTCGGGTTCCAAAAAATTCTTGAGAAAATTTTGACGAGCGCTCAATTTTGCCTCGATCTGTTTGAAATAAGCCGGGATGCCGCCGGTCATGGCAAAAATTTCGAGACGGCGATCAAAACCGAGGCCGGGTAAGAATTCGCTGAAATCCGCAAAAGTGAGCGGTTGAACAAACAGTTGGCCGGTGCGTCGCCCGTAAAGTGGCGCGCCATAGGCGAGCGTTTCACGCTCCATCATGCCAATGCTCGAGCCGCAAAGAATCAACATAACGGGCAGCTTTTGCAGCATTTCGTCCCAGCCCTTTTGAAATACCGAAGAGAGCGCCTTATTCGTTTCAACCAGATACGGAAACTCGTCAACCACGACGACAATTTTATTCGTAACTTTTGCTTTGAGATAGGAAAAAAAAGCATACCAATCTGGAAATTCACCAAGAAAAGGATCATTGAAAAATTCACCGACGAGCCGTTTCAACACACGCAGGTTTTCTTGCTCTGAAAGCCGATCCGCCAGGAAGTAAAGACCGGGCTTACTCTCCAAAAACCGCTTGATTAGCTCGGTTTTTCCTACCCGACGACGGCCATAACTGATAATAAGGCTGGTACGGTTGCTTTCCCAGCTCGTTTCAAGTGCCGCCAATTCTTTCACACGATTAACAAACATGCTGGCTCCTTTAGTCGACTCTTGATCAGTCTGATTATGAGTAGACTAATGATTTTCCAGGCCAAATGCAAGGAATTTTTATCTTGGCTTGCTATTTTTCACGCAATAACGTATAATACAAAAACCATAAGCTGTAGTTCGTCGTGTTTGAAAATTGCCAATAACCATGTCTGAAGTACGCACCGTTTATAAACGAATCATCCGAAAGCAGTACGTTTGGGTGAGCATCATTTTCGCTTCTGTCCTCGCCGGCGAAATGGCTTTCGACGTCGTCGAGCGCGCCGCCGGCAAATATCTCGTTTGGCAAAATGTGGGCCGGGAGAAAATCGGACGCAGTTGGGAACAGGAGCCGAAACGCATCGCGGCCGACTCGCTTTTGGCCACCCTCACGCGCAAACGCCGCAGCCAGACGCTGGAAATCGAGAGCATCTCCAACCTGGAAGAGCTGATTCAATACGTCGAAACCAACCAGCAGGCGCAGTTGCCGCCTTCACAATTTTTACAAATTTACCGCCAGCTTCCATATTTTTTGCAACCGCTCATCGCCGCGCCGGACTCGTTGGTAGCGGATGCGCGCGCACAAAGACTGGCCAACGTTCTCGCCGAAGGCGATCGCTCGCTGTTTAACCTGATCATGCTTGACGCCGGCAATCAAACTATCCGCCGCACCTCTTTGAATGCCGATAAACTCTTCATGCTCTTCAACTACGGCAAAGAGCAAAATCTCGACGTGCGCCGCCAGGCTCGCTTCGCAAATTACATTTTCACCGCGGATGAATTTTGGGATTTATTCGAGAGACTTCATCCCTTGCGCCGCCGCCAATTCATTGAAGCGGCGCCGTTGCTCACCGAGTCCGCCGGCCAAATTGTCGCCGTTGGCATTTCTAGCCAAACTGGCAATGAATTTGTCGAAGTCGCCTTTGCCATATCCGAGAGCCGGGCTTATGCTTACTATCTGCCCGAAGATTACGTGATGGATTTGCTCTCGCCGGATCGCGAGCGGGCCTTCGATTTTTATCGCATTCGGCGGCAGGTGCAGGAGAACAGGTAGGGACATCTTCGATGATAGCATCGTTCCTACTCAATTTTTTATTTTCTTTATTTTTATCCGAATTTTTCATAAATTGGCTGCTATGATAGCCATTTTTTGTTTTTAATGTCTGCTATATTGACCAATATAGCCAATTCGACTGTCAACGGAACAATTTCTCGATGTTTTCTCGCGTCATTTTCATTTTACTGACTTTTCTAACCGCTGTCCTGCTCATCGCCGGCATCGGGTTCTTCGTGCTCGTCAGAGACTTGCCGCACATTCCCGATGACTTGCGTAATTTGGTATACAGCCAGCCGACGGAAATTTATGCGGGCGACGGCACGCTCGTGCAGCGCCTCGGCGGCAAATCGTACGTGCCGATCGCGCAGATCAGCCCGAATTTTCAAAAAGCCTTGTTGGCCGCGGAAGACGGGGAATTTTATTCTCATCATGGCATTGACAAGATTGCGATCGCGCGCGCGGGAATTTTGCGCGGGTTCAGAGGCAGCTCAACGATCACCCAGCAGCTTGTCAAGAACCTCTTCTTCTCCTTCCAGCGCCTATGGTCGCGGAAGCTGAAAGAGATTCTAATCAGCTTGCAAATCGAGTCGACCTTCACCAAAGAGCAGATTCTCGAAGCGTATTGCAATCTCGTCTATTTCGGCGGCACGGCGTATGGCGTCGAAGATGCGTCAATACAATTTTTCGGTAAGCCGGCCTCGGCATTGACGATCCCCGAAGCGGCCATGCTTGCCGGCATCGTCAACTCGCCGTATTATCTCAATCCTTATTCTCATTTCGAGGCAGCACAGTCCCGGCAACGCCTTGTGCTGCGGCGGATGCGCGCGAAGAATTTCATCGACGCGGCCACGTTCGATCTTGCGATGGCCGATTCCGTCGAGTTGACTGGCAGGCCGAGCTTGGGCAATGATTTCATCAATTATGTCATTTCCCAGGCGGAGGAGCGCTTTGGCCGCGAAGCGGTGCAATATGGCGGCTTGAAAATTTATACGACGATGGATCCGCAACTGCAAGCCATCGCGGAAGCAACGCTCCGCGATGGTGTTGCGAGTTTGGAGGCGGCGCTCGATTCAACCGGCGCGCCGCTGCAGGGCGCACTCGCAGCCATCTCGGTGCCAACCGGCGAAGTGCGCGCCTTGGTCGGAGCGCGAAGCTACGTTCCCGGCGGTTTCAATCGCGCCGTCAATAGCAACCGCCATGTCGGCTCCGGCATCAAACCGTTTGTCTATTTTACCGCGCTGGAGAATTTGCACCCGGACGGG
>JBOHQZ010000115.1:0-11838 GCA_050732275.1 bacterium | reverse complement strand
GCGCAGCGTCGTCTCAAGATGAAAAGTCGGGCGCAGCAGGCTATACGACGACAGCACCGGCGAATGTTGGCGCAAAAAATTTTCCAGCGCCGGCTCGAGCGTCTGTGGCTTAAATTCCAAATATTGGGCGCTGAAAGCCGGTATGGGGAAAATTTTTTTCCCTCCGATGCCATACTCACAAATCCGCCTTTTGACCGCTTCGTCATTGCAAATGATCTTCTTGCTGAGCAAAAAAATCAAA
This sequence comes from bacterium, assembly GCA_050732275.1. GTDB lineage: Bacteria > Zhuqueibacterota > Zhuqueibacteria > Zhuqueibacterales > Zhuqueibacteraceae > Zhuqueibacter. The sequence goes on along the minus strand of JBOHQZ010000115.1, from coordinate 11,597 downwards.
AAGAAAAATGGCGCGTAACTCTGTTTGTTGTGGCGGGGAAAATACGCCTGATTCGTGCCCGCGTGAAAGGTCAAAACACTCCGGCGCCCGAACAGCATGTTGATCGCCTGGCTGAGCAGCGTCAGCACGATACCCTTGTTGGATTGGCCGTTCACGTGCATGTGAACCTGGTGCCCGGCCGCACAGTAGCGAAAAACCTTGCGCACGTAGTCCCAGGAACTTTGCACATCTTCGTATTCCGGGTTTTTGATCTTGCGGCTTCGCCCGATGTTGATGACGACACACTCGTGGCCGAGACGAAGCAATTCCGATTTGACCATCGCGACGCGCACGCCCCAACCCGAATGCGGCGGCGGATAAGAGCTAATTTCCAGGATTTTTGCTCTTTTCATTATTCCTTAATTTCGCAACTACAAAAGCCAAACCCCGACTGCGTCCGCAGGATTCTCCTTATTGACTGGGATCAATCATCGGGGTTATTTAAATCAAGCGAAGAAATTTTGGCGTCGATCGCGCACTCCGAGGCCAGCAGTCGCCGGCCGTTCAGCTCCAATTGCGAGCCTTGCACGATCGTCGCAAAGGTCAGGCGCGAGTCCAGCTCGTGCCGGAGATAAGCAATGCGCGCGTCGGTACGCAATCCGTTGATCTCTTGCAAGCGGCCGGTGAAATTGAACACCAGCCGGTCTTCCCAGCGCGCGGTGCGCAGGCTCAGGAAAAACGGCGCATCGCTTTCGGTGCTATGACACCCGCTTTGCTGAATTTCGATTTCGGGGGCTTGCGCTTCAAAGGGGAGAATCAACGTGCACAAATGCATCGGCATCAAACCGGAAAGCCGGATGCACAAAACCGGCGCCGGCATCTTCTCGCCGTAGCTGTGCGCCAACCAGCCTTGGCCCGGTTGCTCGCCGCCAGTCAACAGCTCTACAGATGACTCGCGCAGCCCGAAATCTTGCAGAAAAATATTTTTGTGGTCGCGCCGTTGCGTCGCGATTTTGCGCCCGGAAATCTTCGGCTCGGTGCCCGGCGCAAAATGAAACCAGCGCTCGACGAGATGCTCGCCCAGGCCGAACAGCGCATCGAGAATCAGCCAATAATCGCCTTTGCGCCAAAAGACGCCGCGGCGATGGCGAATGTTGGAGCCGAACCCGGTATAACAACCCTCGATGAAAGCGAAATCAGCCTGGCAATTATAAAAAGATTGCTCGACTTTTGGAACATAATTATATCCCAAGCGCCCGACGAGATTGCAGGCGCTGCCGCCATCTACTGTAACGGTATTGTGGGCGGCAGCGGCGCGAAAATGGTTTTGCCAAGTCAAATCGCCGTTATAAGTCAACATGCCGGTATCGATCAGCAGCGGCGTGCCGTAAGCGTTCAACGTGAACCCAAGAAAATCGGCGTGGCCGTGCGCCACCGAAACGTTCTCGTCATTGTGCAGGCCGTCGCTCTGCTGGCCGCAGTCGAAAATAAAATAATGATCGTCGCGGTTCCAGCCAGTGCGGAAAACGGCGTAACCGCTCTCGCGGAAAAATTTACTGCGCTCCACCGGCGCGCTGCTATTGAGCAAAGTGAATTTTTGATGGCTCTCCGGTCCCAAAAGCCACAAGCAGCTCTCGGAAAACTCGCCCGCCATTCTCTTCATATCGCTGCGCTGAAAGAGCACCGCGCCAAGCGCCAGCATATCGCGAAAATCCCACGTTTGGTAATCGCCAAAATAAATCGAGCGTGCGTTATCATTGTCGCCGATCATCGGATGCGCGCCATCGGGCTGCATGCTGAACATTGAAAACTCCAGCGCGCGCTCGGGGCGCTCCCGCATGGCCGGCGATAGCAGTTGGCTGTTGCGCTCGGCGAGAATGATCGCCAACAAATAAAAACCGAGCGTGAAATGATGGTACGAGATCGCCTGCTCCACCGACATGCCGTCGCTATGAAATTGCTTGGTGATTTCGTTCGAGAGAATCGTCCAGCCCTTCTTGCGCCAGCGCTCGGCCTCGTGAAATTCAGGAAAAAGCGTGCCGAGCACGAACAGCGCCGCGGCTTCGCCGATGAGATGATTGTACGGGCTGACATAGAACGACAGATTGCGGCTGATGAAACGCCCGTGCAACTGCAAGACGCGCAGAATTTGGGCGTGCGAGTGCGCGTCGAGCGCCGGCGCTTGCAAACAGAAAAAATACGCCCATATCCAAGACATGACGCGCAAAGCCGCTTCCAACGCGCTCGTCCAATTAACGCCGTAAAGATATTGATTCTGCTCGATCCAACCGCTGCATTGGCGGACAAATTCCGCCGCGTATTTTTCATCGCCGGTGAGCCAATAGGCCTTGCCGAGCACGATAAAATGCTGGTGCCGATTCAGCTCCCAAACATATTTCACATCGCCCGGAATCGCGCCACCTTTAGCCTCGCCATTGGTGGAACGCTGGCCATAGTATTTCATCTCGGTATAAAAGCGGTTGGGCCAACGCCGGCGCGTGAGTGGATCATCCTGCCAGTCGATCACACCCTCGTAAGCAATCTTGCTGCCGAAGAGTGAAAACTCATGTTCGAGAATGCGGTCCGCCTGCGCCAAGGTCTGCGTCACCAAACCGGAAAGATAACGATCAGCGACTTGCAACATGGCCGGACGCTGCGCCGGACTGAAAAAAAATTGAAACGCGCGGCTGTTATGGCTTTTCCCATCCAGGCGTTTGCGCGCATGCTCCAACAAATATTCCTCGGCTTCCGGCCAACGCCCGCCGGCAACCGCTTCGGAAAAAGGGCCGTCGAAATCCGAGGGAAGCTCGAAATGCGGCAGAAAAATTTCCGGGGCTAAAGGATTTTTTTTCGCCTGCTCCGAGAGTTTCATCATTTTTTTTGTGCCGATCGACTTCAAGCGGTGACTCACTTCACCAACCGACATGCTTGTGAGCTTTTTAAGTTTCATACGTTCATAGTTGCGCCTTCTCCGGCCCGCATCCATCTTTTTTAAAGGAAGCGGAGTGGGACAGGCACGGTAACTTCATTTTATAACGAGATTCCGAACGACAACAAAAGCCTGTTTTCAGCGCAAATTATCAACAAGCTCGAATAGCGGCCCCTGAAGGAGCGACTACGAACTAACTATTTACAAGCTTCGCTCAACCACCGATTATAACGCCGAAACACGCGCCGGTTAAAAAGCTGCGCCGGCAGCGACACCCTTTTACCCTTGATCACGACGCGCTGGCGCATGATGGCGCTGTAATTGTTGACGACGTGTCTGATCCAGAAAACCTTGAATAGCAAATCTTCGGCAACGCGCCATTGCTGTCCGGTGCGGCCACTCGCCTCGGTGTAGCCGCGCAAAAATTCGTCCTGCAACCGGCGAATAGTTTGGGAGCGATAAATCGGCTTGTGCAGATAACCTTCCAGCCGGTGGCAAAAATATGTCAAATCATTGTATACCGAGCCGCTCTTGAACATGGTAAAATCGGCCACTGTAATCTTATCAGCCGCAGCCAGCAAATTGAACGGCGCATAGTCACTGTGGCAGCCACTCAGTCCGAGTTGCTCGACCGGAATCGCCGGAATGGCGGATTCGAGAAATTGCAAGATTTGCCGGCGATCCGCCGCCGAAAAAGGCACGTGATCACTTTCCAGCAAGCGTTGCATCCGCACGTCGATATATTCGATCAATTCCGCCGGATCGTAGCGCGGCGCTTCGCGCGTCACCTGTTGAATCGCTGCAAGCGCTTGTCCGGCGCGCCGGCAATGCGTGGCGAGCTGCTCCAGCTTATCGGCAGCAGGCCAAAGCTTGCCGTCGCGTGTGATTACATTCGAGAACGACTCGCCGGGCGCTTCCGCGGTGACCATCGCCAAACATTCCGGATAATAAGCCACCGGCTTCACGATGCCAAATTCTTTGGCGTTGCCGAGCGCTTCGTGCAGGCGTCGCCCGGCGGCAAATTCGGTGGCGAGGCGCGCCAAATATTTTTCCGGATTGGATTGAAACGTTGCTCGCCGAGAAAGTATCTTGACATAAATAAAGCGCGGGGGCGTAGCAAGTGAATACTCTGCTCGTGTCACGAGCTGGAGCCGGTAGACATTCGAATAAGGCCGCACAAAGTGCCGGGCTAGGCGAAAATCTTCCGGCGGCGCTTCCGGCCAAAGCTCCTCGGCTTGCGTCCGCAGTTTCGTGACAACTTGTTCGATGCCGTTATCCATGCTGCTCATGGCAAAGATCAAACCGCGGCCGCGTCTTGATTCACGCAGCGTAACAATTCATCGTGCAACTGGCGCGTCAACCGGGCGCCGTCATATTTGTGGAAAGCGCCGTCGACGGCAGGCGGCGCAATGCCGCCGCGGCGAAATTCTTCCACAAATTGCAGCAGCGCCCGTTGAATGCCCTCGGCATCGTCTGGATCGACGACGATACCAAGATCGTGATTGCGGACGACATCGGCCGTTGCGCCGGCCGGCGTCAGCGCCAAGATTTTTTTGCGCATCGCAATATACTCAAAAATTTTCCCCGGCACCGACACGCTCGTGCCCGGCTGCAAGATCAACAGCGCGTCGCTCTCGGCTTGATAAACCAGCGCCTCGCGATGCGAGACCGGCGGAATCACTTGCAGCACGTGCTGCAAAGCCTCGGCGTATTGGAAACTCTGATACAACTCCGGCGCGATACCGCCGACGAAACGCAAGCGGATTTCTTCCGGATTGATTTGACCGGTCGCCAGGAGCCTGCCCAGAGCGTCAAAAAAATGGCCCGGGTCGCGTTTGCGATACAACGAGCCGGTGTGCGTTATCACGAGCTGGCTGTTCTTTTTTTGCGGAATTTGCATCTCGGCAAAATCATCCGGATCGAAGCCGTTGGGAATCACGACGAATTTGGGCGCGAGGGCGGCGCCGTAAAATTCGGCAAAATCGCGCGCCGCCCAATCGGTATTCAAAATCACCCGGTCGGCAGCATGCACGAATTTGCTTTCCAGCACTTCGGCGGCACGGCCTCGCAGGGTGCCATCCATCAACTCCGCCTTCCACGGCGCGCGAGCCCAAGGGTCACGAAAATCCGCCACCCACGGCAAACCGGTAAATTTTTTGACGAGATACGCAATGAGATGTCCGGTAAAAGGCGGCGCCGTCGAATAAATCACCTCGAAACGCTCGCGCCGGTGCAATCTCAATGCGGCAGAGAGCGCATGCGGCAGCCAGTTCACATCTTTATCCGGAATCGTCATCAAATCGGAGATAAAATCCTTGCTCCGCTGAACAAAACCGCGACGCTTGCTGTTTGCTTTTTGCTGCTCGCTGTTTGCTAATTGATGGCCGCCGAGCGCCGTTTGCTTTTTGCTGTTTGCTTCTTGCTGTTTGCTTCTTGCTGTTTGCTTCTTGCCCCGATTCTTCAATTCCAGGAGCCTGTCAACGCCGCGAAAAATTTTGGTGGATTCAACCTTGACCGCGTCTGGAATTTTTTGCAAGAGCGCGCGATCTACCGGCGAGTTGAAGGGATAATACGACTCGTTGGCCGTGAGCACCGTCATATCCCAACCGAGCGGCGCCAGGTACCGGACGAAGCGCACGGTGCGATGCACGCCGGCGCGCGCGAGCGGCGGAAAGATGTATGCCACGATTAAAATTTTTTTGAGCGGTTGGGACAAGGTTTCTTGTGTTTGTCGTGGTGCCTTTAGGCACTAATCTTGGGAACTAAGAATTTGCCTCGGTATATCACAAACTTTTTGTTCAATTCCGGACATTTTACGCCTAAAGGCGATACTACGAACGCTACCAGCAAATCCCCGCATAATTCGTTTGTGTGCGGCCGTCGTCCGGCAATAGGCGAACGAGATCGATGATGATCTGATCCGGACGCCGTTTCTCCAAAATATCGGCAAAGTCCGGGTTGTTGTTGCCGACGACGAGAACTTCCGCAAAGTTGACGACTTCCTCGAGTGATTTGCGCAACAGGCACGACAGGTGCGGGATTTCTTTTTCGATGAACTCTTTGTTGGCGCCGGTCAAACGCGCGACCGAAACGTCGCGGTCGTAAATCTTGATCTCGTACCCTTTGCCGAGCAGCGTTTCAGTGAGCTGCACGAGCGGGCTTTCGCGCAAATCATCGGTGCCGGCTTTGAAGCTCAAGCCGAGAATGCCGACTTTTTTCTTTTGCGGCGCGATGATCATCTCCACGGCGCGCTGTATTTGCAGATCATTGCTCGGCAGAATCGCCTCCAGCACCGGCAGTTGCACATCCTGCATCTTCGCTTCGTATAAAATCGCCCGCAGATCTTTGGGCAGGCACGAACCGCCAAAAGCGAAGCCCGGGCGCAAATAAGCTTTCGAAGTGTTGAGCTTGGCATCTTTCACAAAAATGTCCATCACTTGATGACTGTCAATGCCCAGGGCTTTGCAAAGCGTGCCGATCTCGTTGGCGAAAGTGATCTTCAGCGCATGAAAAGCGTTGCTGGCATATTTGATGGATTCGGCGACTTCGATGCTGGTAAGGTAAACCGGCGCCTCGATGCCCTCGTAAAGCGCCTGCGCCTTTTCGGCGGTGGCGCGGTCGCGGCTGCCGATGAGCGTATACGGCGGCGCGTAAAAATCTTTCACCGAGCTGCCTTCGCGCAGAAATTCCGGATTGAAACACAAGCCGAAGCCGTGGCACAATTTTTTTCCGGACTCCTGCTCGAGCAGCGGCAGGATGATGCGATTCACCGTACCCGGCAAAACCGTGCTGCGCAACACGATGAGGTGATAATCCTTTTTGTGCCGTAACACTTGCGCGATGCTGCGGCAAACGCTGATGACGCTGTGCAAACTCAACGAACCGTTGCCGTTGCTCGGCGTGCCCACGCAAATCACGCTAAGCTCGGTGTTGAGAATGGCGTCTTTCACGTCATCGGTGGCGCGCAGACGGCCGGCGCGGACATTCTCCATGACCATATCGCCAATTTCTTCCTCGACGATCGGGCTTTTGCCGTCATTGAGCAGAGCCACTTTTTGCGGATTGATGTCTACTCCAACAACCTCGTGACCATTCCTGGCAAAACATGCCGAAGTCACCGTACCGACATAACCGAGTCCAAAAATGCTGAGTTTCATTAAGCGTCCTCGCTGCAAAGATCAAAAGTTATTTAGAAAATCATTAAAATTTACCAACAAAGCCGCATTTAGCGGAATTTTAAAGTGATGTCAAACAAAGAAATTTTAGTGAGGGATAACAAATGTTACCAGGCCGCAATATTCAAGAGAAAAGATGGAAGGGAGCAGCTATTTTGCTGAATCAACCCCTGAGTCGTCGTCTATCCAAATGTTGGGACTAATATAACATTTCCTTCTCTTCGTTATTTTGTTTGTTCGACAAAAATGGCTTATTTGTCGATAAAAACAGAAAAATGATGGGCAAAAGCGGAAAATCATCCTGTGAATTTTTGCAATTCAATCGTTGCCACGGTTTCGTACAACTCCGGCACGGTGCGAATTCGGTGCAGTTTGAGCAGATCGCTATCCGGTCCGGCAAAACCGTGCGCCGAGGTGACGGCGGAGAAATAACCGCTTTCGGCCACCATCCGCTTGATCTGATCATTGTAATAAGGATACGGACCGCTATTGGGCACGGAAAAATGGCGAATCGGGATGCCCAGCCTTTTTTCCAGTGCTTCACGGCAACGCGCGATTTCTTCACGCGCGTCCGGCGGATCGGCATTGGGCAAATTCAGATGCGTCATGGTATGGCCGCCGACGATCATGCCCTTGTGCAACATCTGCTGAACTTGCTCCCAGGTGAGCATGACACCGTCTGCAGCCGCGTGATATTCCCCATTCGCCAACTGCTGGCGCAACTGCTCCCGAACTGATTCGCGCACCGCGCGGTTGTTGCTCTTGATGATTTTGATCACCTCACGGATGGCGGCGTTTTTTTGGCCGGAATCTGACAAAGACAATTCGATTGCTTTATCGCCAAGCTGCAAGCGCAAGCGCGGCTGCGAGGTTTTTAAAACCAGATAATTGGCCTCAAAAAGCCAAAACGGCTCGGCGCGGTCGATGCAGCTCACGGTCAGATAAAAAGTGCCGGAGGCGTTGTAGCGCTTGAGAATATCCGCCGCGCGAAAATTGTCGGCATAGCCGTCGTCGAACGTGAATACCACCGCGTTGCGAGGAAGCGTTTTGCCGCGGCGAATCGTTTCAATTGCCTCGTCCAATGAAATCACCCGGTAACGCTTGGCGAAATAGCGTACGTGTCGCTCAAAATCGCGCACGGAAAGGCAAATATTGGGATTAGCGTAAAAGTTGTCTGGCGGATCCACCACGGCATGATACCGCAGAATCGCCACCTTGCGGTTCGGGAACAACACGCGCAAGAGGTGAAAAAAACCGAGATAAAACAAGGCCGCTTTGAGGAAGCGGCTGAGATGATTTTTCATGTTTGTAATGGTGCCTTTAGGCACAGATCGTGGGGAATTGAAAAATATTTCAGTTGCACAAATATTATTATCACAAAATTGTACATTAATTCCGTTGCGCTTGCGCCTAAAGGCGCTACTACGAACTTCTTTTATGAGCCTCCCTCCCGCACCGTGTTCCAGACTGCAAACTTTTCTCCGCGATAGTTGCTGATGATGCCTAAGAGCGAAGCATAATTCACCAAACAAAAGTAATACGGCACGTAGAACAGCTTAGAAATAGCAGGGCGGTGAGATTGCAGCTTGCCACTAATTGCTAAGGCGTAAAACGCAATTTGTAATATCAGCAAGAATTGATAAAAAGCACCGTGCTCCGGCAAAAATAAATTCGCAATAAAAGCGCCGGCCATGAACACCGGCACCAGCCAGCGTAGCAGCTTGTGCGAGATCACTTGCAGCGTGAAGAAACCGAAGCGAAACGGATTCAACACCTGGCGCACGCGCCAAAGGCCCCGCCAGGCCCGGTTGACGATCCGCACTTTGCGGCGAAATTCTTTTTCAAATGACTCCGCGCCGCCTTCAAAAGAAATCGCTTCCGGCTCGTAAACGTTGCGATAGCCTTGCGCGACGATCTGCAAGGGATTGACGAAATCGCTCAAATCCTCCGGCCGCATCGGACGAAACAGCGCTTTGCGGATGGCGTAGATGGCGCCGTCGCCGCCGACCAACGAGCTGATCGCGCTCTCCATTCGCTTCAACGCCAGCTCGTAACGCCAGTAGAGATTTTCACTCGCGGTGGAATCGGCGGCGTTTGCATCGACTTGATAGCGTGACTCCCCGGTGACACAGCCGACCGCCCCGCATGGCGGGGCGAAGTTGCTTGCCAGGCGACGCGCGGTTTGTGGATGATAGAGTGCATTGGCGTCCGAAAAAATAACGATCTCACCGCGCGCTTGCGGAACAGTGTGGTTAAGTCCCACGGTCTTGCCGCCGCGCTCGGGCATGCGAATCAAGCGCACGCCGCGATTTTCATACTCCTTGACAATGGCATCGGTTTCATCATCGGAGCAATCCGAGATCACAATAACCTCAAGGCGGTCGCGCGGGTAATCGAGCGCCAGGCTGTTTTCTATTTTTAGCCGAATGACTTTGGCTTCATTGTAAGCGCTGACGATCAACGTCACCGCCGGCTCATACGAAGCCGGCAAGGACGGCGGACGGCGTCGAGAAAAACGTGTGAGCAGCAGCAAAAGTGCAGGATAGCCCGCATATACCCATAAAACAAGTACGCCGCAGAGCCAAAACAAGACAATCATGTATCTTTATTTTGCAATTTTTTTGTTTGCAGACCGGCAGTCTGTGTTACGGAATGTTGCGCACAATCGCCGGCCCAAGCCAGCGCGTAACGAAGAGCGGCAATTTTTGCCAGACGCTGATGGCAAGCTGGTATTTGGCGTTCTTCGGGCTCAAGTCCGGCAATTCATCGCCGTTGGTGAGCCAATATTGCCAGTGCAACGGCACTGGTTTCGCTCCCCACTGTTCTTTGAATTTGTACGTGCCCTCGCCGGGTGAGCTGCGGCCAAAATCAAAACGTTTGTAACCTTGTTTGACCGCAAATTCCAGCACTGACCAATAGAGCAGCATATTGGCGGCGAGATGATTAAAGCGCCGCAAGCTCGAAGCCCATGGAATTTCCAGAGTATCGCGAAAACCGCAGAGAAAACCGGCCGCGATCGGCTCGCCATTCAGCAAGATCGAGCAAATCCAGGTCGTGTTTGGAAAATTTTTGAAAATTTGCGCAAAAAAATTCTGCGAATAAACCGGCGTACCGAGATCGCGCATGTTCACGGAGAACACCTCATAAAAATTGGCCAGCTCTTCCTCGCGGCCCACACGCACCACCAAACCTTCTTTCATGGGCTTGCGAATCTGGCTGCGCAGCTTGGGTTTGAAGCTATTCCATAGCTGCTCCGATTCATCCGGAAGATCGAGCAACATCGCCACTTTGTGCTGCTTGGTCGGCACGTCTTGCAACTGCGGCGCTTCGTGGCGCAACTCGACATAAGCCGCGCCGCGCTCGGCGCCAAGCGTGCGAGCGAACTCAAAAAGGCTTTGCCGCGCGGCCGGATTTTCTGAAACGATGCCGCCGTAATTCAAAAATGGAACGGAGACCAGAAACGATCCGAACAAACGGCTGCGCAGATGAACCAGAGGCAGAACGCCATGGACCGTCCCGTTTTCCGCAGCCATCAAATAAATGCAATTGTGCCCGAAGCTCGTTTCGATGACGTTTTTCCATCCGGAAAGATGCGGACATCGAGCCGAGGGTTGTTGCAGAACGAAATCATCCCACAATTTATCTCCGGAGGCAAGCGTTGTAATTTTCATGCAGTCAACCTAAAAAATCATCACGTCGCCGGGTGCAACGCGCCGTTGTATCCATTAACCGGCGCGGCCGGCGGCCAATCATTCAGAATGGGCGACGAGTTCACCACCTCGCTCAAGGGGCCGAAAGAAAATTCATCCAACAGCCGGCGCAGCCGCTCTTCGGTCAAACCCAAATTGCCGTAATGCCGCAGCGACTTGAGCAAACCGGATTTGATGCGCGGCAAGTCGGGATCAAGCTCCCAAGGATGAAGATAAATGATCGCCGGCCGGCCTTCCTGATTGATGCGCTTGATGCTGCCACGAATGAACCACAGGGGATAAAGCCGCAAATAGCCGCCGCCGGCCATGGGAATGTTTTTGTCGCCGATTCGAATCGTTGAAAGCGGAACTTCGACGAGGGATGAGTGATTCTGCAAATTGATATAAAAAGGAAAGCGCGGCGCCTCCGGAATGCCGTAGAGATCGTGCTTCACCGGGAAAATGCTCGAATCATACTTGATGCCGAGATTGGCAAGCGCCTCCCAAGCCCACAGAGAAGAGCGCGTGATGGAATAACTCGGCGCGCGAAAACTTTCGACCCGTCCGCCGGTCAAGTCCTCGAGAATGGCGATCGAGCGCTGCACGTCGGCAGCGAACTCCTGCCGGCTCTGCTCGTAAATGATCTGATGCGAGTAGGTGTGCGAGCCGATTTCATGGCCCTGTTCTTGAATGGCAACAACGATCTCGGGATAACGCTCCGCCACCCAACCCAGAATGAAAAAGGTGGCTTTGACGCGTTTCTCCGCCAAAAGGTTCAAGATGCGGCAAGTATTGCCGAGGACTGTGCTCTGCAAGCCATACCAC
>JBOHQZ010000114.1:0-11880 GCA_050732275.1 bacterium | reverse complement strand
TCGCGAGCTGGCGATTATAAACACCAAGCACCTGCCGCTTCACCGCGGCGGGATTGGTGAGCGGACCAAGAATGTTGAAAACCGTGCGCGTGCCGATTTCCTTGCGCGGCCCGACAGCATGCTTGGTGGCGCTGTGCAGTATCGGCGCAAACAAAAAAGCGATGCCCACTTCGTCAAGACATTGGCTCATCTGGCTCGCGGTGATATTGATATTGACGCCGAGCGCTTCCAGCACATCGGCGCTGCCACATTTGCTGGAAACCGAGCGATTGCCATGCTTCGCAACGGCCACGCCGCCGCCGGCCACCACGAATGACGCGACAGTCGAAATATTGAAAGTGCCTTTGCCATCGCCGCCGGTGCCGCACATATCGATCGGGTTCGGTTGCCGCGTCGTCACGGGCGTAGCTTTGTCGCGCATCGCCTGGGCGAAACCGGCCACTTCTTGCACGCGCTCGCCTTTCATGCGCATGGCCACCAGAAACGCGGCAATTTGCGCCGGCGTTGCCGTGCCGCTCATGATCTCGTTCATGGCGTCGTACGCCTGGCGGCGGTCGAGATCGACGCGGTCGATCGCTTGATAAATCGCATGTTGAATCATAAAACTTTCCGGTTTTGTGTTCAATTTATGTGAAGCTGATTTTGCAGGCGGCGTCTTATGATCTTTTTCTGTCTTACACAGTTTCAAGAAATTTCTTAAAATGCTTTTTCCGGCCGTGGTCATGATCGATTCGGGATGAAACTGCACGCCTTCAACGGCAAGCTCGCGATACCGCACGCCCATGATCAATCCGCGCTCGCTGCGGGCGGTGATTTCGAGACACGATGGCAGTGATTCTTCGGCTATGATCAGCGAGTGATATCGCGTAGCAATGAACGGATTCTCCACCTCGTGAAACAGGCCTTTGCCATCGTGATGAATCTCGGACACCTTGCCGTGCATCAATTCCGGCGCGCGCACAATGGCGCCGCCAAACGCCGCGCCAATGGCTTGATGGCCGAGGCAAACGCCGAGAATTGGAATTTTTCCGGCAAGCTGTTGGATCAACGGCATGGAGATGCCAGCGTCTTCGGGCCGTCCTGGCCCTGGAGAAATAACGATGCCGGCAGGCTTCATTGCGACAATCTGCTCCACCGTAATGGCGTTGTTGCGAAACACTTGCAGCGCCGCGCCCAGCTCGCCGAGATATTGGACGAGATTGTAGGTGAAGGAGTCGAAGTTGTCGATGACTAAAATCATAGCGGATTTTGAAGTTTTGATTTCAAGATTTCCATCAACACGGCATTTTTAAAAATTCTCCAACGGATGAAGGCTGCCAACGGATTTGAAATAGAAACTCATCCGTTGGCGGCCGTTATCCGTTGGTAAATATTTTCCAGTTTTTCTGTGAGAGTTCCTTTCCGTGAGCCAATTGCTTTTTATGATTTCAGAATTTTTTCTGAGCTTGTTGTCTATTTCGCCGAGGTTATAATCCTCTTTCGGCAAGATCAATCGCATTCCACACGGCACGCGATTTTTCAATGGTCTCCTGATATTCGCGCGCCGGATCGGAGTCGGCGACGATTCCCGCGCCGGCCTGAAAAAAAGCCTGCTGGCCTTGCGTCCAAATCGTGCGGATGGTGATGCAGGTGTCCAAGTTGCCAGAGAAATCAAAATATCCGACGGCGCCGGCATAAGGCCCACGCGGCTCCGGCTCCAGTTCGTCGATGATCTCCATGGCGCGGATTTTCGGCGCACCGCTCACTGTTCCGGCCGGAAAACACGCGCGCAAGGCGTCGATGGCGTCAAGCTCGGGACGCAATTTCCCACGCAGGTTGGAAACGAGATGCATCACATGCGAATAGCGCTCCACCGTCATGAGCTGGTTGGCTTCGATGCTGGCAAATTCGCACACGCGGCCAAGATCGTTGCGGCCGAGATCGACGAGCATCAAATGCTCGGCGCGCTCTTTCGCGTCGGTGCGCAGCTCCTCCTCCAAATGCCGATCTTCAGCTTCATCCGCGCCGCGGCGGCGCGTACCCGCTATCGGCCGCACTTCCGCCACGCGATTCTCGACCCGCAGCAAAGCTTCCGGCGAAGAGCCGATCAAACTATTTTCATTGTGCTGAAGAAAATACAAATAAGGCGAAGGATTGATCAAGCGTAGAGCGCGATAGATTTGAAAAGGCGAAACCGAGATCGAGCAGGAAAAGCGCTGAGAGAGGACGGCTTGAAAAATGTCGCCGGCAGCGATATGCTCTTTGGCTTTGGCGACGGCGGCGAGAAAATCTTTGCGCGAAAAATTGGCACGGGGCTCGATGAATTGATTGGGCGGTACGGATGAATTTTCCGGCGGCTTCAGCGATTGGGCAAGCTGTGTTTGCACACCGTGCAAGCGCTCGAGGGCTTCCTCATAACGCCGCCGTAAGTTCAATTCTCCCTCTTCCAGAAAAACGTTGTTGATTAGCAAAATCTGCTGGCGGACGTGATCGAAGGCAATGACGGTGTCATACAAGCCCAGTTCGGCACTGGGAAACGGCGGCTGCGGGGTGTCCGATTCCGGCGGCTGGAATTTGGGCGCCGGCAGCTTTTCCAAATCCCGCACCGTGTCGTAGCCGAAATAACCGACAAACCCTCCGGTGAAGCGCGGCAATCCATTCACGCGAACCGGGCGGAATTTTTTGTGCATGGTTTGCAGATAAGCAAAAATATCAGTATGATCGGCGTCTTGATCGGCAAACGGCGAGTTTCGGTGCTGATGCTCAATTTCCAGGTCGGACTGCGGCGAATCCAGCGAGGCGGTAAATTGCCGGCGATCACGCACTACCAAGCTGGGCGCAAAACCGAGAAAGGAATAGCGCGCTATTTTCTCGCCGCCCTCCACGCTCTCCAGGAGAAAGCCGTAGCGTTGGCCTGCTGCCAGCCGCAGAAACGTCGAGACCGGCGTGAAGGTATCCGCCAGCATGGTCATCGTGATCGGCACGATATTTCCTTGCCGCGCCAGCCGGGAAAATTTCTCGAAGGTTAGCGAGATATTCATATCACATCGAAGATGCTATAAAATAAAAAACCCCACCCGGCTGTTGCCATGGTGGGGTTGAGTTAGCTTTGTCAGTTTATGTGAAACTGTTGCTGTCTGTCAAGTTACCTCTGGGCAAATTCCACCATGGCCATGCTGGCGCCAATACCAGTAGCCCCAAAAATTAAATCGAATGGTGGAAATGCCTTGTAGTTTCATAACGGTCTCTTTTAGTTGATTGGCAATTTAAACAACCGTTTCATCAATGTCAAGAGATTTTTCAGAAATTTTTAACCGCCGTTGACTGCTTTTACAGCCGTTGGTGATTCTAAAAAACGCTCGTTCTCCAAGCCCAGCCATTCCAGCGCCGTACCGCTGAATAATCTTGCCTTCGTCGCCTCACTCAAATCCGGCATCGACTCAATCAACTTTCCCGGCTCGGCTTCGCCCAATGGAAAGGGATAATCCGAGCCGAGCGCGATTCTATTTTCTCCAACTAGATCGATGAGATATTTCAAGATCACCGGATCGTGTACGAGCGAATCCAAATAGAATTTCCCAAGATTTCCGCGTGGATTCACGTCGTTGTCAACTGCACAAAGATCGGGCCGCGACTTGAAGCCGTGCTCGATGCGGCCAATCGTCACCGGAAACGAGCCGCCGCCGTGCGCGAAAGCAACGCGCAGTTTGGGCAATCGCTCAAACACCCCGCCGAAAATCATCGAGCAAATGGCGAGACAAGTTTCCGCCGGCATACCGACGAGCCACGAGAGCCAATATTTTTGCATGCGCTCTTTGCCAACCGTATCCCACGGATGCACAAAGATCGCCGCGCCCAACTCTTCGGCGGCTTGAAAAATCGGAAAAAATTCTTCCTCGTTCAAATTACGGCCATTGACATTCGTGCCGATTTCAATGCCGGCTAAGCCCAAATCTTTGATGCATCTTTCTAATTCTTTGATTGCCAGTTCCGGCGCTTGCATCGGCACGGTACCCAATCCCACAAAGCGTTTCGGATATGTCGCGACAATTCCGGCAATATGATCATTTAAGAATCTTGACAAATCGAGCGCATCGACAGGCTTGGCCCAGTAGCTGAACATCACCGGAACGGTCGAGAGCACTTGCACATCGACGCGATGCTGCGCGCATTCTTTAATTCTGATTTCGGGATCCCAGCAGTTGGCTTGAATCTCACGAAACAACTTTCCATCAATCATCATGCGCGCGCAGTCCCGCCTTGCGGGATGCTCAAGATGCACAAATCCGCCGTAGCCGTATTTCTCGCTGAGATTGGGCCAGTTCTCCGGCAGAATGTGGGTGTGGATGTCGAGTTTGGTAGAGATAGAACATGCCGTAGTTTTTGAATAAAAAGCCTCATTCATAGTTTATTTTGCTTATTTTTGTTAGCAAGAGCGAATTTGCACTTTTTTTTAATCGGACATTCATAACACCTTGGCATACGCGGTGTGCAGATTTGCGCGCATAAATCCAACAATCCCCAAAAAACAAAACGAAAAACTTTCCTTCCACCCAAATTTTTGCTTTTTGGCAGCCAGAATTTAACTTTCTGCCTTAAATCGTGATGATAAAACTTTCCCCAAAATCTTTCAAATAATCTGATTACATTCGCATCAACCAGTCCATTGTTTTTATGATATGCGAAAGCTAAGGTTGCACGCGATGTGTACCAACCGACACCTGGCAATTGTTGTAATTCCTCAAGCGTTTTTGGTACCCCTTCTTTTGCATTTACTATTCGTGCAATATTCAGCATCCATTTTTTCCGTTTCGACAAACCAAGTTTTCCAAAAAGCTTAGACAAGAATCTATTGGCACGGAGGCATGCTTTTGCCGAACTTAAATGTTTTTTGATTCCCGTCCAATGCTTGGCTGTATCCTCGGCTTTCGTGCGCTGAAGAATAATTTCTGCATTCAAAATCAAGTAAGGATTGGTTTCATCACGCCAGGGCAAATTGCGCCCGTGCTTTAAATAATAGGCACGTAACGCCCGCCGCATCCACTTGATTTCGCCATCGGTAACAATCGGCTGCTTGCGATGATCGAAAGACATTGTTAATCGTAAATATTCTCGTAAATCGAACGAGCCAATTTCATCGCAAGCAATGGCGGCACTGCATTGCCCACTTGCGTAAATTGCCTGGCTGGGGAGCCATGGAAAATATAACTATCAGGAAAAGTCTGAAGGCGTGCCGATTCCCTTACTGATAGCGTCCTTGGAATTTGGGGATGCAAGTGAGATCGCCCTCCCCCTTTAGTGCCGCCCGCAATCACGGTTTTGGATGGCAATTTAGGGTTTAGCCTATCCACACGTCCTAAATCGTCTCGCTCGCCATATCTTAATTCCATGTAGCGAATGATAGACTCAGCCTTATGCTGGCGCGTTACATGATTTGTCACGCTATTTAAATGTTTCTCAAACGCTCTTCCACAAGGCACCATCTCGTCATCTCTCTGAGGAAATTGATATCTGTAGCTCGAGCGTACCCCAACGACGAAAACACGCAAACGGTTTTGTGGCACTCCATATTCAGCGGAATTAAGAACCGTTGGCATTGTGACATTATAACCATAGCTGCGTAGCATAGTAATCGCTTCAGATAGTTGGCTGCCACTGTCAATCGTCTGCAAACCTTCAACGTTCTCAATTAAAAATGCTCGCGGCATGAACTCTTTGATATACCAAACGAAGTCCAAGAGAAGGTTGCCGTATTCTTTGTGTGAATAGCCTATACGCTTAAAATTGTCGCCATCTTTTGAGAAGCGTTGATTTGCCGCGATGCTAAACGGCTGGCATGGCGGCCCTCCGTGAAAAACACCTTCGAATGACGATTTGACGCCGATTTTGACCAGAAGCAATGCTTTCAACTCTTCCCTGTTACGTGCGTCGCCGTTATGGTTCGGCGGCCCAATAATCGTCCATGAGGGATTATTTTTTCGCAGGGTTTCACAAAATACTTCATTCGCTTCAATCGAAGCGAGATGTTCAAATCCCGCATGTTTAAATCCGAAATCCAGCCCACCCGCTCCCGAAAAAAAACTTACGGTGGGGACGCCATGATAAGATAGATTGTAGTCCTCGGGCGTTTTATAAGGAGCTCGCAACTCATAATCAGAAAACAAATTTAAACCTGTATTATTATGACGATAGCGTAGGCTATCATACTCCAAGCCGCGTTTTGCAAGTTCTTGCCCCAAATCCATTTCTTGCGCGATACACCTTTTTAATAGTTTGATTTGGTCTTTAACACTCAACGTTTCGACGAAGTCAATCATATTTGCACCCTTTCTTTAGCTTCTGAATAAACATTTTTTGCCTGTACCCTTGAAAGAAAGTCATCTTGTGAATTGTTGTCAAGCCAATACCTATAAAAAGAATGGACGCTTTTGTGGCAATTCGGACAAAGCGGAACAACATCATCAAAAGAAGTTCCTTTGGCCGTAATGGCCAGCGGCGCTGAAAGCGGCAGCAGATGATGGAGCTCAAGTATGTTTTCCGTCCAAGGATACCGATGTTTTGGATTGATGCTACACATATCGCACAAAAACGGTTCACGAAGGCCGGCAAATAGAAGCCTTCTTAATCGCGGGCTCCTTTCAATTCGTAAATGAGCGATACGCATTCGTTTGCCTTCGGTGAAAATAATATCCGCTGGTAATTCGCGCGTTACGATTAGGGCGGGCGTGACAATCTTTTCTGTTACAGTCCCAAGAGCCAGTATTTCACTCGCTGGCTCTGCGTTTCGTCTATTAGCTTTGGGGTGAGTGATTTGGCGAAGTATTTCAAAATTTTTTTGATCTTCGCCCTGTATATCGAGATAGAGCGTGTTAGCGTACCATTTTAAAAAACTGATTTGGCTGGCGAAAATCAACATTTCACGAACTTGCCGTTTTTGATCACCCTTGGGCAGGTAGTTCGTTTTTTGAAGATTCCCATAAAATTCGATGCTTTCCTTCCCTGTACAATTATTGCCGATAATAATCCTAAAAACGTCTTCAAGGGTTATGCGCGCATCCCCAGTATTGGGGAACCGAGCGATGAGGTATTTCAAAACGGCGCAAAAGGGGAAAACCGCTGGACTGACTCTGTCATACCCTTGGAAGCCTGGAAAAGGAAAATAAAATCGTGGTATGAAGAGTGCAAAATATTCGTCAGCGGAAAAAGCTGCTGAATCCATCCTAGCAATATTTCTACAAAGGTCGGTAACAACCAGATGATTATCTAAATCGGTTGCCAGTAACGCACATTTGAATACACGGCCATAGTTCCTCCAGACTCTATATTTTTTATCGCGGGGCAGAAAGGGCAAGCCTGTTTCTGCTTCCAGAAAATTGCGTAGGGGGTCAATATGGCGAACGTTTAATTGAAGACCGTCCAATTTAACCAAGCACCTCGCAATTGCGCGCATATTATCAAATTGGAAGTAGTCAAGTCTGCCTTGATCCCAGCGCCAGTTTTGAGCCATTATTGATTTTTCGGATTTAGAATAATATGTTTCTTTCTCGAACAGCCAAGCAGGCGTTTATTAAAACAAGCTAATCAACAAAACCCCAACAACCATGATACTCGCTCCGACCAAGCGTTCTTTGATCCCCCCTTCTTTAAAAATCAGAAATCCCCACAGCACGCTCATAATTGTGCTCGTGCGTTTGATGGCAATCACGTGGGCCACGAGCGTCAGGCTCACCGCGAGCATTTGGAAAATAACGGTTAGGGCGCAAAAGAATCCAATCGGAATCAGTTTTTTGAGAACCGTTGGAATCTGTTTTATCGCACGCGGCGATTTGTAAAGCATGATTGGCGCCAACACCAGCGACATGAACGCCGTAGTGGCGATGCCCCAGAACAGCGGCGATGAATTGCGAATTCCGATTTTATCGCAATTCGCGGTGATGCTCCAGAGAAAGGCCACGAGCAACATCAGGCGCGGTCCCGATTCCTTGAACAAAGCCCGAAACGGCGCGAGATAACCGCGCGGTGTGGCGCTGAAATTCAAAACATACGAACCGAGCACAATTAAAAGAATTCCGCCGATGCCGGAAAGATCGGGGAACTCGCCGATCATAAACGGCGAGGTCAGCAGCAGAAATAACGGCGTGAAAGCGACCAGCGGCACGGCGAGTGACAGCGCGGTCCGTTTGATCGCTTTCATATACAAAATCGTACAAATCGCATTGAGGCCGCCGCCGAGGAACAATGCGAGCCAGAAATCTTTGGTCAAAGCCGGCAATTTAACAAAGAACAGAATCGGCAGCAAAAATGGCACGGCAAAAAATCGCAACGACCACGCGATGACATATTCATCAATGTCGGCGAGGCCTTTTTTGCTGAAGACATCCTTGAGTGATTCACATAATGCCGTTAAAAGCGACAATACAACCCAAGTCATTAAGCGAGCCAATCAAAAAATACTCGCTCACAGAATTTGAACTCTCACTGAATTAAAAGCTTTCTTCTGTGAGAGTTCTACTTCTGTGAGCCTATTTGGGCCTTGAGGCATCAATTCGTCCCCGTCACGCCTTTGCGATTCTTCACGTATTTGTCGGCCCACTCGAGCATCTCCGCCAGCGTGTGCAGCACCGACTCGCGGGCGATGTAGCCGTGGCTCTCGTGCGGCAGCAGCACCAAACGCGCGGTGCCGCCGTTGCCTTTGATGGCCTGAAAGAGGCGCTCGGATTGTATCGTGAACGTGCCGGAATTGTTGTCGGCTTCGCCGTGAATCAACAAAATCGGCTCGTTGATCTTGTTGGCTTGCATAAACGGCGAGACTTTGAAGTAAATCTCGGGCGCTTCCCAAAACGAACGGCGCTCGGTCTGGAAGCCAAATGGCGTGAGTGAGCGGTTGTAGGCGCCGCTGCGCGCGATGCCGGCGGCGAAATCATCCGAATGCGCCAGCAGGTTGGCCGTCATGAACGCACCGTAACTGTGGCCGGAAACGCCGACGCGGCTGCGATCGATCACGCCCATGGAGTCGAGTTTGTCGATGGCCGCTTTGCCGGCGGCAACGGTTTGCTCGACGTAGGTGTTGTTCATCGTCTCAGGATCGCCCACCACCGGCATTGTCGCGTCCATCAAGACGGCGTAACCTTGGGTCAGGAAGAACAGTGGCGAAGCGCCGCGAAAAAATGTGAATTGGTACGGCGAGCCGCGAACTTGTCCGGCGGTCCCGGGGTCGGAATACTCCAACGGGTACGCCCAAATCAACACCGGCAGTTTCGTGCCGGCTTGATAGTTGGGCGGCAAATACAATGTGCCCGACAAGTCCACGCCATCGGGGCGTTTGTATTTGACCAAGTCTTTTTTCAAGCCGGTGAGCTGCGGCGCGGGATCTTTGAAATCCGTGAGCGTCGTGCGTTTGTTGTTTTTGAGATCGGTGAGAAAATAATTTGGCGGCTCGGTTGGCGATTCATAGCGCGTGATGATCGTGTTGCGGCTATTGCCGGAGAAAGCGGTGAATGACTCATACGCCTTTTCCGGCGAGCGGAAAACCGTTTGCTTGGCCAGCGTTTTCAAATTGAATCGATCCAAGCGCGGCCGCTCTCCGGTATCCGAAGCGCCGCGCGCGCTCAGATAAATCCAGTCGCCTTCTTGCACGAAAACCGACTCGCCATTTGGCCGCGTTTCGTAAACCGGCCGGCCCGGATCTTTGTACGCATCGTTGACGCTGAGATCGAAAATGACTCGGCGCGTTTTTGCCGGATTCGTCAGATTGAGGAACGCCGTCGTGCGCCAGCGCCGGTCGCGGTCATATTCTGCCAACAGCACCTCTTCACGCCGCGCCGACCACTCAAAGCCGGAGAAGCGATGTTGAATCGGCATGACTTCAGTTGGCGATCCTGCGAAAGGCGAGGCAAGACTCATTAGCTTGTCGCGGTGCGGCACTTTTTTCAACGGATCGCCGCCATCGAGCGCTTCAACCCACAAAAGCTTGGCCGGATGCAATTCCTGCCATTGCACGCTGCGCGGGCCAGTGGGGACGCCTTGCGTCGGAATCTCGTCGGAGATGGGAAGATCGGCAATCGTGGCGATGAGCTTGCCGCCGGTATCCCAAACTTCGGTCGAGCGGGTGAAATAAAAATACGGCACACGATAGGAGAAAGGCCGTTTCAACTTGGTGACGAGAACATAGCTTTCGTCCGGCGAGAAGCTGGCGCTCATCAACATGGCCGGCGCGCCGATGGATTTGACCGCGCCGGTATTCGCCTCCACCATCGCGAGCTGGCTGGTGGCAAAGTGCTCGAAGAGCGTCTCGTCGTGCGGCGTTCTGAGCAAATCCTGAAACGTCGCCACTTTGGAAATTTTGCCGGCGGTCTCTTCGATATTGGGACCAGGGGGAACGCGCGGCGTTTCCGGCGCTTTGCCGCGCGTCGCCGGCGCGAGCAGAACTTTCAAATGCGCGTTGTCGCGCATCCATTCGAACGGCGTAGTGAGCACGTCGTTGACACGCACACCGGCGATGGCTTTGGCTTTTCCCGTCGCCGCATCGGCAATCCACAGCTCGACGCCATCGGCAAGATCGTGGGTGAACGCGAGCTTGGTTCCATCGTAAGACCAGCGCGGAACGC
This sequence comes from bacterium, assembly GCA_050732275.1. GTDB lineage: Bacteria > Zhuqueibacterota > Zhuqueibacteria > Zhuqueibacterales > Zhuqueibacteraceae > Zhuqueibacter. Next base: position 1,294 of record JBOHQZ010000114.1, on the reverse strand, counting down.
CAAGTTTGGCGTCCGCGGGCGCTTCGATCGCGACCGTCTTGCCGGTTTGCAACCATTTGACGGACAAGCGGGTGTACTGCGTCAAGCGCTGCCGCGAGCCAAGCTCGGGGTTGACGCGCAATCCACCTAATTTCAAAAACGGCTGCGCGAGCAGCTCGATGGAAGGATGGGGCCGATAATCGACGAGCAGCATCGCGTCATTGCGCGGGCTTGTGAGCACAAACGGCGTAGGCGGCGCGTCGAGAATATCGACGACCGCTTTGGGCGGAAGTTTGTAGGGCGTTTGTGCTGAAACCTGTACTAAAAGAAGTGTGATCCCCAAAAGTGTGATCAGCTTTTTCATTTCAGGTCTCCATGGTTTTGAGGTTGATTGCAGACAGCCGATTTTCATCGCGACGGCGCTTTTGTTTTTTGAATGCTTTGCAGCCAAATGTAAAGCCGCACCATTCTCACCACGACTTGCCATGCACTTCGGCGAAGGAGTCTTTCGCATACTCGTTGTCCTTGCTGCGCTCCGCGATACTTTGCTCCCAGTTCGGCGGCAGCTCCATCACGTGGCTGCACTTTTTGCAGGTGCGGCGCTCGAGCGAAGAGTAAAAGTTGCGCATGACCATCGGAAATTGTTTGACGATGTCTTCGAGGAAAAAATATTCGTCGTAGAGCAGATTGCCGCACTTTTCGCAGAAATACATGAAGCCGTCTTTCTCGCCCTTCTGACGGTGCTTCTCGATAATGAGACCGAAGGTGTTGGCAAAACGTTGCGGTGAGTGCGGCACTTTCGGCGGGATCAAAAACATTTCGCCCTCTTTGAGGGCAACTTCCCAATGCTTGCCGTCCTTGTAGAGCTTGATCTTGATGTCGCCCTTGAGCTGCAGGAACAGCTCTTCGCTCTCATTATAATGATAGTCTTTCCGCGAATTGGGGCCGCCGGAAACCATCACGATGAAGGTGTCGTTGCCTTTGAAGACGGTTTCGTTGGCCACCGGCGGAATCAGGCGATGCTTGTTTTTCTCGACCCAGCCCATAAGGCTAAAGGGCTCGAGCGGCTTCTGAGATTCGCGCGTTTCCATTTTATCCTCCATTGGCGTTTGGTTAAAAAATTGCCAACGGATGAATTAAGACCAGCGGATAAAACATCCGTTGGAGAGTATTTACTTTTTTGCTCCGCTCCGGCTTTTCAACTCAATCAATCGTCGCAATCACCTTCAGCTCAATCGCAATCGGCGTCGGCAGGCGATTGACTTCAACCGTTGTGCGGCACGGCGGGTTGTCTTTGAAATACTCGGCGTAGATA
>JBOHQZ010000113.1:0-11892 GCA_050732275.1 bacterium | reverse complement strand
CGGCCGTGGTGCCCACTTTGGAGGTGGAACGAAAATCCTGGGCGCGTGCGTCATTGAAATTCCAGCCCAATATAACAATTGACAGCAGAAGGATGCAAGTCGATTTTTTCATAAAGCAACTCAAAATAATAACTCGACAAAGTTAAGTTGAATGTCATTCTGGAAGAATCTTTTTTGAATCAAAGCTGATTCCGGAGCAATGACAGAAAAATGTACGGCAGAAAATTTTTTACGATTTTCGTTACTCCGTAGTGAGCATTTATTTTAACGATACCAAGGCCCATGTTTCTGTCATTTATTTTTCTGTCATTGTCCCGCTTTGTCGCAGACGCCGCGCCTCGCGGTGCAAGATTAGCAACATTTGACAAGATTGTCTGCGCTACATTTGCTGCTTTTAATAGTCTTGCCCCTACGGGCGTAGCCCAAAATCGTTTTGCCTTTTTTGCAACGCTCGCTTCACTTGATCAACGCAAACCTGCCGATTTTTGTGCCGACGTTCGGCGCGTCGACGTGGTAAATATAAACGCCGTAGGCGGTTTGCTGGGATTCGAAAGTCAGCAAGTCCCAAACCGCAAAATCACGGTTGTCGTCTTTTTCGATGGTGTCAACCAGTTCGCCGGTAATCGTATAAATTCTGATCGTACACCGTTGCGGCAGGTTTCTAAATTCCAAGCGCCGATCGTCGCGCTCGCCCGAGCGCGGCGCGGCAATTTCCGAAGCGCTAAACCCGACATAAGGATTGGGCACGACGTAGACATCGGCCAGCGCGTCGCGCGCTTGTTGCGTCTCGAACTTGACCGCGCGCGTCGTAAAAGCGTATTTGTCGTCGGGGTCGAACGGCTTCTTCGAGAAGAACAGAAAAACGTCGCCTTGCCGCGGATAGATCGGTGAATCGAAGATGATGAGCGAATCCCTCGCGCCATCCGCACTTTTTACGGTGTCGCTGGGAGGAGCGAACTTGACTTGATATGTCGTGTTGGTGACGCGTGGGGCATTCGGCTCGAGCAGAACGATGGTTTCCTGCCAGTCCCAACGCCGGTTTCTCAACCTGGGGTTGGTTTCGTTGATGAAGAAATTAATCTGTGCGCCGGTGGCGGCGTCAAAAATTTTAAAGGGCGTGGCGACGTTCGTGACCTGGCTGGTATCGGCCGGTGCGGTCAATCGCCCGTCAGCCGCAGTGTCGTAGTTGGCAAACTGTAGCTCGAAATCGGACGGGAAGGGACGGGGATTTCCAACCGTTGCGAGTCCCATCGATTCTACGCGCAAATTGGTATTGCTGTTTTTGACTTTGAAGCCGCTCTTGGCAAGATCGAGCGCGGTGATCTCATTTTGCACGAAGACTCTGACGCCGTCAAAAACGGGGTTGCTATCTTCGTTGTTCACCGACGTGCTCGCGGCGACCGGCTTGAATCGGTAGGTCGCTCTGAAATTTTGACCGTTCGGCAGAGAACCCGGCCTGGTGCCGCGGATTCTTCCTTGTATGTAATCAATGCTGTAATTTGCCGGATCGACGACCGCGCCCGCCGGCGTGGTTATGATCACCGAGCCTTCGACCAGGTTGTCAACGAGCAGGTTGACCGACAACGTATCGCGCGAGAAAAACGTAGTCGTCTTTTGCTGAAGATCGACGACGGAATAACCCGTTGGCGAAGTTGGCGTGACGCCCACCCGCTCAAATAGGACTTCATATTTCTTTCCATCCACGACGGCGAAAGGATCCAAAACCTGCACGCGCACGGTGCCCGTGGCGTTGCCTTCCACGCGCGAGGCCAAATCGCCGCCTTCCATCAAACCGGGTCTTGCAAAACCGGTGGCCGGCGGCCCGGCCACGACCGTCGCCGTATTCACGTCAAAAGTAAATTTGCGGGTGAGCGCATCCCGCTGAATAGTGCGCTGGCTTTCAGACGGCGCCAACTGGCCGTTGATGTCGCCATGATCATAAGAGGTGACGGTGTAATAATAGGTTGCGCCATTGATGACGTTATTCGAATCCACAAAACTGTGCCGCAAGCCGGTATTGTTTCCCAAATCGAACCGAATGCCACGCCCGCGAAATTCCACTGCCGACAACCCCGAAAATTCGTTGGCCAAATCAAACTGCGCCGGCACGCCGTTCGCCTGTTTTAGCGGCACGGAAAGAAAAGGAATTCCCCGCGAGTCGGTAATGGTTTTGGTGTCGTTGAAACTGAAATCCTGGCTGCGGTAAATCCGGTATCCCTCGAAATCAAAACCTTTGTCGGCATCATCGGGATTGGCGCGGGCGACAAAAGGATCGAAAGAAGATTCAGCGCCGGTATCCCAATACAACGTGACTTTTTTATCTCCCGGCACGGCCACCAACTTGGGCTTGTCGGGCGGCTTGGCAAAACGGTAATCGGACTCGAAAACCTGCTGGGAAATTTCCGCGTTTTGCAGCAGATCGTCGAGGTTTTCGCCCAGCAGCAAGGCGATCGAGAAGCGCTGGCTCTCGCCCGGCCGCAAACGGAAAGCGCCGGAGCCGTAGATGAACACATTATCATCTGTTTGCAGAATTTCCGGCGGCGGATCTCCAGGGCGTTGGTTGGGCGTGGCCATCATCCGCCACATCAGCTCATCGTTGTTGGGCCGGTTGTTGCTGCCAAATCGCAACGCGTTGAAGCTGGTCAACCCAAGTTGATCCGATTCGGCGATATCTAAAAAGCCAAAATTGGGCTCACCGCCGCGGAAACGCATGCCTTCGAGCCGCGATTCCGAGGCCGGCTCGCCGGTATCCAGAATGCCATTGTTATTCAGATCGAGAAAATAGAGCTGGGTCGGCCTGCCGTCACCCTCACCCAGATCACCGGTGCTGGCGATTCCATCCACGCCCACGTCGTCGAATCTCACATCCCAATCACCGTCTTCGTCGCCGGACCAATGGAGTTTGGACTGGCCATAAATTCCAATCGGACCGAAGATTTCCGCGCCGGCATCGTTGAAAGGACTTTCATCAGACAAGCCATCATTATCGTTGTCGGCGCCGTCATTGTCGATCCCCGGGCTTTCCAAAAAGCGATAGCCAAAATAGCCGGGAATTTTGCCGCCATCCCCTCGCCCGTTGGCATCATACGCGTAAAGCATGTTGCGCGTATTAAACGGAAATCTATCGTCAAAGGCCGAGATAAAATCGGCATTGTCATCGTTAAAATCATTGGGGCCGCCGACATGGGGATCGCCAAACATGCCCAGATAAATTTTGTCGAGCGTTTTCGGGCTGGTGTTGGTGATGGTGTAAACCAGGAAGATAATGTCTTCCGCCAGCGGATTATTGAATTGGAAAATGCGCACCTGCAGCTCCAATCCCAAACCGCGCCTGGAAGAGTCGTCCGGAAAAGGATAATAGGCAAACTCGGCGTTGCCGAAATCATCCATCACATAAAAAACTTCCTCGTCAGGCGTCGTGGCGTCGTTGCCCAAAAAGGCCGGCCACAGGTATCGTCCCAATGTTTCGTTGTACCACTGCGGCGGCCAGCTATCAGGCTTGCCGTCCAAATTCGCATCGAGATCGGAAAAGGTGGCGACTTCTTTGGAATTGGGATCGGAGAAACCGATTCGCGGCAGCCAGCCCCAGCGCGTGGTGGTGCCGGGCTGAAAATCGCCGTCAGCGCGGGCGAGAAAGCCGTCGTTGACGATATGCACCATGCTGTCGGGGATGAAGGCATGGGGAACTTCGGCGCCGACGAGAGGGCCGAACTCATAAGCGTAGCCCAGTTGATTCGCGCCTTGCGGCCAGACGAGATCGGCGTTGGCGTTGGCCGCATCCGGCGTCGAGATCGAGCCTTGATTGGTCAGAAGAATCCGAATCTGATTGCCGGTGATGATCGTTTCTTTCAGCGTCTCGTGCAGCGGATCGTCTTGCAGCGTCTTGCGAAGCGCCTTACGCAGCTCTTGCATGACTTCGTGACGCTCGCCGGCGGAGAGATATTTTATTTCCTTTTTCTCTTTCTCAAGCTTTTCGAGCTTCTTGAGGCTTTGACCATGAACAGCGGACATCGAAAAAAAGAGCGCAACGGCTGTTATCAGAGTGGCAATTGAAATCGATTTCCTCATTGCTTCAAACCTCGGAATAAGCTCGTAGTTTCGCCTTCAGGCGCCGGTCTTCCGACAAAAGTCAAACGCCAAGGCGCCACCACGAACATTTATTTGAACATAAATTCGTAGTTTCCCTTTCCGGCAAAAGCTGAACGCCTGAAGGCGTTACTACGAACATTTCAATTAAAAGTCAAACGACACGCCCCAGCGGATTTCCCGGGGCTCGCTCAGGAAATCTTCTCTTTGATAAAACTCGTCGATGAACCGGGCCGGAAAGAAATTATTTGGATCCGACACCACTCTTCTTCTCAAATTATTGAAGAGCGTGGGATTGGTGGTTTCCTCCAAAGCCGTCAACGACCGCCCGGTGCTGGTGAAAACAAAGCGTTCGTTGGCCAAATCCAGCGCGTTTTCAATTTGCATGAAAACGGACCAGCGCATGCCGGCATATCTGAAATATTTTTCCAGCTTGAGATCGATATTGGCGATCATCGGCCGGCGCGCGCTGTTGTCGGCAAATTGAACCGGCTGAATGGATGAGGGCAGGCGCGGGGTATACGGCGTGCCGGTCCAAACGCTGCCGATCGCGCTTGCTGACCAGTTGCTGGTTTTGCTGACCGTCAGCGTACCGTTCAACGTGTGGGTCCGGTCGAAATCCAGCGGCACGAATCTTTGCTCGGTGTCCCGGCCGGAGCGCGTGTCGATCGCCAGCCGCAAAGGGTCATCGAAAGCGCCTTCAGCCACCTGGAACGTATAATCCAAGCTGGCGGAAAAAACGCCGTTGGGCGCTCTTCTTTTCAACAACGCCAATGTAAAGCCTTTCACATTCGCGTAGCTGATGTTGGTCACGACGTTGAACTCTTTTGTCGCTGCGACCTCGCCGGCAACCACGCGGCGCGTTTGGATGAGATTGGTCACATCCTTGTAAAACACCGTCAAATCGGCTTTGAAATTCTCGCCAAGCTGCTGCTGCAAGCCCATCTCGTACTGGATGCTGCGTTCCGGCTTGAGATTGGGATTGCCAAACGTCGGAACATCGAGAAAATCAAGATCCTCAAATCGGGGATTGCGATAAATGCTGTTGTACGTCGGATTCTGATAAAAATGGCCGTAGGAAAACCGAATAATGCCCTGCGCCGTGATGGGAAAACTCAGGCTAAGGCGCGGACTCAGGCGGGGTTTGGGTTTTGATCTCAACAAATTTTGATCGACGCCGGTATCCACCGTGCCCACCAGATTCGGGTTGTATAGCGCATCGGTGTATTCGTATTCGTAACGGAGGCCGATATTTAAAATGAAAGTTTTGGCCAGCTCCATTTTGTCGAGCATATAAACTGCGGCCTGATACGGTTTGCGCAAGTAGTATTGATATTCCGTGAAATCCGGATTCAAATAGGGATAAGGCACGATGGGACCCGGGCCGCCAAAATCCGGCAATTGCGGCACGTCGTACAACAACGTGTATGCCTCGGTCTCCAAGCGATGATGCTGAATTTCAGCGCCGAACTTCAATTCGTGCGCCGGCAGCACCTGGCTGACCACGTCGAGTTTGGCCAAATGCGATCGCGTCCTCTCCCACGTGCGCGCCAAGTTCGTGCCGCCGGCCACATAATCCGTCGGTTGAATGAGATTATTCGTCAAGAGGCTGCCAAAACTGGGGACATAGCGTGGGTCGGTGGGGTCTTCAAAAACGAAGGTGCGGTCGTGGGTAAAACCAATGCCAAATTTCAGCGTGTAGAACGTTTTGTTGCTCAACGTATGGGTTATGCCGATGGAATGATTGGAGCCATTGGAAAAAATTTTGGGGCGGCCGTCGGGATTGAAACGGAAGCGGCGAAAAATATTTACGCCTCCACTGCTGCTCGAAAATCGTTCGCCGTCATCTAAAACCAGATCGTAGGTGATCTTCATCCTCGCGCCCGGATTCCAACTCAGTTTTCCGGTTAAATTCAGGTTCTCACTGGTGACCATCGGAACGATTTTGCGGTCGCCGCTCGCCCGGCCATCGCCAAGAGGATCGATGATGAACGAATCACCACTAATAAACAAAATGTCGTCAGGTTTATAAACACGAATGCCATACAGATGGCCTTTGTTATTCTGCCGCACGCCGGAGCTGAAAAAAGTCAGCTTCTTGCCCAACAGCGGCACTGGCCCGCCAAATGTCCATTCCGCGCGGTTGTTGTTGAGCAAATCGATTTCATCAATATTAAAAAAAACGTCTTTCCGGTTGCTGAAATTGTCGCCCGTCCAAAATCTCAAACTGCCGCTGTATTTGGAGCCGCCGTCTTTGGTGACGTAATTGATGACGCCGCTCAACGCATTGCCGTACTCGGCGCTAAAAGTCCCCGTGGAAATTGAAACCTCCTGCACCGCATTGGTGGCGATGCCGACCGCCTGCTGACTGCTGAAAGGATTGTTGATGGAAATGCCGTTGATCTGGTAGGCGATTTCGTTGGAGCGGCCGCCGCGAATGTGCAGCGCGCCGTCGTTGTCCTGCACCACGCCGGCTTGGAGCTTGATCACGTCGCTAATTTGATCCACCGGCAGTTGGTCGATGACCTCCGCGGTGACGGCCACTTGCGTGTTGGTCAAATCTTCGCGCACGAGAGGATTGCGCTCGCCCTGCACTTCGATCACGCCCAATTCGACGGCGCCGGGCTTAAGGGCGCGATCCAACCGTGTCGTGAAATCGACATTCACCCGTACCTCGGAAACTCTTGTAGCTTGATAACCAATAAAGGAAAACTTCACGGCATAAAGTCCGGGCGGAATGTTGAGGATGACGTAATGGCCGTCAATGTCGGTCGCCGCACCGAGGGTGGTGCCTTCAATCACGACGTTGACGCCGGGCAGGCCGTCTTTGGTATCAGCGTCGGTCACGCGGCCGGCAATTTTGCCGGTGGTGCCGCTGAAAAGAGGGGTACACAGCAGAAGAGAAAAAAGCAGCGTCAAAACGGACGAGACGATCTGGCGCATCAAACAACCTCCCTCTTTGAAGTTACTCGATAGCGATTCAGCCTTGATTTGGGTAAGCGGATTGAGCGGATCAAACGGATTTTAAAAGGTTTTCTCTGCTGCAACTATCTGCTCGATCCGCTTACTTGATATAAAAATGGCCGAATAGTTATGTTACAATTCGGAAATTCCTGCACAATATAAAAGATTAAAGCTATATTGTCAAGTAGATTTTGGCGTTTTTGCCATTTTTGTGGCGTTTCTGTAAAAAGCGCTTGACATTCTCAGGTAAATTGCTAAATATATCTTGAATCAAATTCAACCCGCAGCCCTTCGAGCTTCAATTTTTATTCGCGTTAATTCGCGGTTGAAAGATTGGGGTGCGGCTGTTGCCGCGCTACGATCTACGTTTAGAAACCCTGCGCGAAAGGTGTTTCATCTGCCATTGCAAAATGCACTCCCGGTTCTCTCACACGCAACAAACAAATTTTAAGGAGAAAGACACGATGAAGAAAACCGCTACTGTTGTGGTTGCCGTTTTGGGGATCATCATGTTGGTTCCAACGCTTTGGGCGCAACAACCGTCGGATGGACAGAACAGCTTCTATCTCAGCGCCGTCAATAAGCGCTTTCTGCCGGTGCCGGACACCATCAGTTGTGCCTCGGGCCGCGGCGTGTATGTCGCCGCCAACCCTGATCTCGACAACGACGGCAAACCGGAAATTCTGGTAACGGAATATCGCGATGGCGGCCGAGTTTTCGTTTTTGAGGTGGTGGGAAATAACACGCTTGAGTATGTGTGGGGATCGAAAAGACTCACCCCTGGTGTGCCAAGTAAAGGTGACACCCCTCGTTCCGTTACAATTGGGGATTTTGATAACAATGGCAAGCTGGAGATTCACTTTCAGATCGGCGATGGCGGGGCTGATACACTCCGAGGACACTATATTTACGAGTGGACCGGCAAAGACAATGACTATGGCGCTGCGCCGATTCGTGTCATCAAATTTGAAGAAGTCGATCCGCTTTTCGCCAACTTGCTCATTGGCAGAGTGGAAAATCCATTAACGATTAAAGATGTGGACAAGGATGGCAAAGCTGAGTTGCTCTTCACCCCACGCTCGTTCAACAATCTCGAAGTTGGAAACGTCTATATTCTTGAAGTGGAAAGCGGCACCTTCGCCAACAAGGATGCCAAGATTCGCGTGGAGTATAAATACACCGACATGGCGAAAGCTCTTGAAGGTGGCAACGATGGATATGTGCCAGTGGCCAGCGCAGTGGGTGACATCGACAATGATGGCAACAACGAAATCGTCGTGCTGGGCTGGACGAATCTAAATGCCGGCGGCGGCGCCGGCTTTCTCGAAGTTTCCGGCGTCGATACCTATACACCTGGCAGCATCGTGCAATTGAGCGAAACCAGTATCTTTATTGTGAAAGCCGGCGTCGCCGTCGTTGACGTCAATGGTGAAAAAGCCGTGATTATTGCCGGCATGGCCTCAGGAAATTTTGACCGCAAGATTTGGGTCGCCGATAATATTGCCAGCGAGGCGTTCATCGATCAGTCCAGCTTCAATGTCATTTCCGATAATCGGATTGCATGGGGCATCTTCGCGATCGGCGATCAGGATCACGGCACCGGCTCCGACGGCTTCGACATTTACTACAGCAACGGCAACGAGATCATCGATCTTGAATACAATGGCACCGGCGCGCTCTCCAGCCCCAGCAGCTATACCAACCGTGGCCGGCTCGGCCGCTTCAATCTCGATCAGGCTTACACCCGCAGCGATGGCTTGCTCAATTCAATCTTTACGTATCCGGGAATGGATCTCGACAAGGACGGCAATCGCGACATTGTCGTCGGCCACAAGGGCGCTTGCGGCGCTGCTGGCGATCTTCTCCAGGGCCAACTCTTTACGGCAAACACTTACGGCCTCTTTGTTTTCGAATGGGGCGATTCGACCAAATCCATTCCGATAACGCTCACCACGGAGGTTGAGGGCCGGGAGCAAGGTTGGACAATCATCACACCCGACGACTATCATTTAGAGCAGAATTATCCCAATCCTTTCAACCCTTCGACCACGATCACGTTCAGCCTGCCTTTGAACAAACGCATCAGCTTGAGCATCTATAATATGAATGGACAGGAAATCAAGAAGCTGATCGATGAAGCGGAATACAACCAAGGCACCCATTCCGTGCAATGGGATGCCACGGATGAACAGGGCAAACCGGTTGCTAGCGGCGTTTACATTTACCGGCTGACTTACGGCAATTTTTCCAAAACGAAAACCATGACGCTGGTGCGATAAAGGTTCGTAGTAACGCCTTCAGGCGTCCAGTGTTTGTCAATAAACTGTTTTGTTCAATTTTTTTATAGGAAACCACTTGTCATCGCTTCGTCCCGCCAAAAGCGCGGGACGAAGCGATCTTTTCGTATGCAAGAGACTGCTTCACTGAAAAACGCTCGCAGTGACGGTCTTAGTGTGTATCTGAAAAGTAGAAAACGAGACTGACCGGTCAGTGACTTCTCATCAGACACGCTCTTAGAAGCCATTCCGTGAGCCGTTCCAATTCCGTGAACGAATTTTGCATGATCGTTACACAAGATCTGACTTTTCACCAAAGGACTTTCAAGGAGATTTCATGAAAAGCTTGTTATCATCGCTTTTAGCCGCACTTACCGTTTTTTTCCTTTCAACCGCCCAGGCCCAAGTCGTACAAACCGGCTGGCGCATAGCGAGTGAAATCAAAGCCGCCGATGATTTAATCGGCGCCTGGGAAGTGATCGCCGGTTATGACCTCGACAAGGACGGCAAGCGTGAATTCTTTTTTACCGACGATCCCTCGGTTTCCGGCAGAACCACCCTCGCTACCAAGCCCTGGACGGTGTACTATTATGAAAACACCGGCGACAATACCTACGAAAAACGGTGGTCTTTTCAAGCAACGGTGAAAAATGGTGCAGCCAGATCCTCCCCCGCTATCGCTGTCGGGGACGTTGATAAGGATAATTTGCCCGAGCTTTACTTTGACACTCCGCCAGAAGTAACTGATAATCCACCGAGCCCCAAAAGCCTGTATGTTTTCGAGTTTGATGGGGCCAATTTTCCCACCACGCCATCAGAAACGTGGAATCTCGGCGTGCCGGATAATTTTCTTTTTATTAATTCCGGCATCGCTATAGGTGATGTGGACAACGACAATGAGGTGGAAATTATTTTGCAGTCACGTCGAGATGACTACACAGGCGCCGGGCTGGGTAGGACCATGCTTGTGGTCAATTCCGGCGGCATCGACATCGGCCTCGGTCTCGGCGCTTTTCAAGTCGAGTATCGCGAAATGACAAATGTTCTGAAAGGTGGCGCGGTTTACGATCCTCGCATCCTTGATTACGATCGTGACGGCAAACCGGAGATTTGGGTTTTCACGTTTGATATGTTCAGCCTGGCGATTTATGAAGCGACCGGCCCCAATACGTACGCCGTGCAAACGGACATCAACCGCGCCACCGAGCCTGCGGACGAAGGCCATCGCCGCGGCATGCGCTTTTACGATGCGAATGGCGACGGAAAATTGGAAATGTACACGACCACTATAAACGGCGATGGAGATCCCGGATCCAATATCTATTACATAGGCAGCACGGATAATGTAGCGAGCTTGACGAAAAGCAACGTCGTGCGCCTTGGCGGATACAATCCCGCTCCGGGCCATGGCGGCTCGGCCGTTGGAGATATTGACGGCGACGGCTTGATGGATTTTCTCTATGCCGGGATCAATCCCGAAAACGCCAACGCCATACGTTCAAGAGTTTATCGCATGGAATACAAAGGCACCGGCAGCCTCGCCGACTCCACGAGCTATGATTGGTCCGTTTTTTATGAAGATACCCAGGGCGCTTCCGACCTTCGCAATATCGCTATCGATGATTTGGACGGTGACAATAAAATGGACGTCTTGATCACGAACCTGGATGTTGAAAGCACGAATGACGCCACCGTCATTATCATCGAGAGCGAGAGCGCCGTGGCCGTCAAGGATAGATCCATCGTTGTTACCAACTATGCTTTGCACCAAAATTATCCCAACCCGTTCAACCCAACCACGAAAATTGCCTTCGATTTGCCGAAGAGCGAACAAGTGACTTTATCGGTTTATAATTTGCTCAGCCGCAAAGTCGAAACTTTGGTTGATCAAAGAATGGCGCCGGGCGCCTACGAAGTCACTTTCAATGCGGCCAGACTTCCTTCGGGAATTTATTACTATACCATCGAAGCCGGAAAGTTCAAAACCACCAAAAAAATGGTACTGGCAAAATAGCCTGTAAATCAGTAACCAGTGATCAGTAACCAGTGTCACTGATTACTGATTACTTCATGTCACTAAGTTAGCAGGCAAGGATTCCGTCCCGTAGGGACAGCGTGAGAATAGCCCAGAGATTTTATCTCTGGGAGATATGAATTAACAACGTTTCCAAGTCCCGCAAGGGACGGTTGAAAAGAACAGCTCCAAATATCACGGCCACCACTTTCTCATTCGTCCCTTGCGGGACTGGTGAGGTAATGATGGATAATGTTTCCCAACAATAAATTGTTGGGCTATTGTCGTCTGTCCCTTCGGGACAAGATTTTCGGCAGATCGTTCGCTTAACTTAATGGCATGGACTGGCTACTGATCACTGATAACTGGTTCTTTCACGCAGGAGGACAGGAATGAAGAAAAACTTTTTTCACGCTTGCAGCCTATTTTTGCTCGGTTTCATTTTAGTTTTTGAATGCGGCAACGCTTTCGCCAACGTCTACGCGTCGCAAATAAAAACAACTAACCCGGACGGCTCCGCGTTTGACGGCAGATTCTCCGACGGCACGGGCG
>JBOHQZ010000112.1:0-11930 GCA_050732275.1 bacterium | reverse complement strand
CTTCTGCCGGCAAACTCCTTTTTTCTTGCGCGATTTCTTTTTGCACTATTTGCAGTTCTTGTTTGGCGCTCTGAATCGCCTCGCGGCTGGCGGCCTGCTCGCGAATTTCACGGATGGCTTTTTCAACGGCGGCATTGGCGCGCTGCAAAACTGCTTCGGATTCGACAAGCGCTTTTTGCTTTAGCTCGCGCTCTTGCGCTTTTAAGGCGTTAACACGCTCCTCGTACAATTTGGCGAGCGCGGTGAATCGCGTTTCTTCGAGTTTTATTTTCTCGGCGGATTGCCGTTGCTCGGCAAGTTTGGCTTCCAGCTCGGCGAGCAAATTTTCAATATTGCCCTTCTCTTTGCCGACGAGCTGGGTCGCGGCCTCGACCACATCCTTTTGTAAACCCAAACGTTCGGCAATCTCAAAAGCGTAGCTGGCACCGGGCACGCCGGGGCGGAATTGATACGTCGGCCGCAACGTGTCGCGGTCGAAGACCATCGAGCCGTTAGCCACGCCCGGGGTTTCGTGCGCAAAGCTTTTCAACGCGCCGTGATGGGTGGTGACGATCGTGGCGCAACGCCGCCGCGTCAGCTCTTGCAGAACGGCAATCGCCAGTGCCGCGCCGGCTTCGGGATCAGTGCCGGAGCCGATCTCATCGATGAGCACGAGATCGCCCTCGCGCGTTTGCCGCAAAATTTCCACCAGCCTCGCGAGACGGGAAGTGAACGTCGACAGATCTTCTTCGATGGATTGCCGGTCACCGATGTCAACAAAAATCCGGCGGAAAATCGGAATTTGGCTATCAGGCTGCGCTGGAATGTGCAAACCGCAAAGCGTCATGAGCGAGAGCAGGCCCACAGTTTTGAGCGTGACGGTTTTGCCGCCGGCATTGGGCCCGGTGAGAATCAACGTGACGGTCTCGCGGCCCAGTTCGAGATCGAGCGCTATGACCTGCGCGCGCGCCTTTTTGCTAGATAACAACAGCAAAGGATGACGCGCGCCCGCCAATTTGAGCCGTCCATCTTTTTGCAATTGCGGCGCCGCGCCATCCAGTTGGCGGGAAAAATGCGCTTTCGCGTGAATGACGTCGAGCTGAACCAGGCGCGTAAAATTCTCCTGCACTTTGGGGAGGTGCAGCCGCAACCGGTTCGACAGCTCGAGCAGAATGCGCTCGAGTTCTTCCCGCTCGGCGCTTTGCAATTGGCGGATGCGATTGTTCATTTCCACTGATTCCATCGGCTCGACAAAAAGTGTACGGCCGCTCGCCGATTCGTCGTGGACGAGGCCGGGAACACGCTGCCGATATTCGTCTTTCAGCATGAGCACCAGCCGGCCATCGCGGAAGGTGATGACTTCTTCTTGCAGCATATCGCGTGCGGCGAGTTTTTTGACGATGCTCTGCAAGCGCTCGCGTGCTTCGACCGTGGCGCGGCGAATTTCCTTGCGCAAACGGGCGAGCACCGGACTGGCTGAATCCTTGACGCTGCCGTCGGTGAAACTAATCGCGTTTTCAATAGCGGCTTCCACGTCTTGCAGCGGGGTGAGTGGTTGCGCGATTTCGGCGAGCAAGGGATATTTTTCCCGGCGCGCCACAAGATAGCCGCGCACGCGGCGAGCGCAAGCGAGAAATTGCGCGAGTTCGATGAACTGGCGGATTTCCAGTGACCGGTTGGCGATGCGCAAATGTTGCAAAGCCGGCCGCAAATCTGGAAGGGCAGAAAGCGGGAAATTCTCATCGAAGTCGAGCACCGCGCGCATCTCGGTCAATTCGTCGAGACGGCGCTGAATTTCACCAGCCTCGTTTGATGGTTGCAACGCGCGGATTTGCTCGACGCTGATGGGGCAAAGTGCCACGCCGGCAATCTGCTCAAGAATCTTGTCAAACTCGAGTAGTTGCACGGCGCCGAAATCGTTTTTTGATTCCGCAGGAGAGGGTGGGTTCATCGTCACTGCTTGGTCGTCACACTCTTCTCCAACATCTTGCTCTTGAAGGATTCCATGAGACCGGCAGTCATGGCATCGGGTTCCCCGCCCATCACCTCAAAGGTGGTTTTGAGGGTTTCTTCAAACGAAGGAGTTCGCGGAACGAGTTTTTTGAAGTAATTATAGTTGGCCGGCGCAAAGTATTTTACCGGCCGCAGAAACAGGCTGTGTTGCTCCGTTTGGCTCACCAAATCTGGCATCGGCAGAAGCGTGAAGCCGAGCGCCAGCAAGCTCGCAGCCAAGACGCCTTTGTAAAGACCGAGCAAAGTTCCCATAATGCGATCAAACCAATCCTGGACTTTCATTTGCATGATCTTGTGTACCCATTCCAAAAAGAGCGTGTAGAGCAGCATGCTAATGACGAAGATGCTGACAAAACCCATCAAGATGCTGATGTTGGGCGGCAGCTCGATCACGTAGTTGAAAAACCGGGCCGCGTAGGGAAGCGCCGCAAGGCTGATGGTGAGGCAAATGAAGAAGCCGCCGACGCTGAGAAGCCCTTTGAAGAACCCGGTGCGGTAGCCTTCGTAGCCAAAAATCACCGTCAGAACGATGATAGTGAAGTCGGCGTAACTTATTTCAACGTTCATAAATGGCAGCAATTTTTAATATGCGAGAGTGTGAGCGCCTGAAGGCGCAACTACGAACTCAAGCGCTCGCGAACCATTTGCTGCACCATCTTGCCGTCGGCCCGGCCTTTGACTTGCGGCATGATTTTACCCATGACTTTGCCAATATCGCTGGCGGCAGCGGCGCCCGTGTCCTTGATTGCCGTGTCAATGATCTGGGCGACCTCCTCCGCGGAGAGCGCTTGCGGCAAATAAGCCGAAATAATCGCCAGCTCCGCGGCCTCTTTTTCGAGCAGATCGTTGCGGCCGCCCTGCTTATACATGTCGATGGCTTCGCGGCGTTTTTTGGCGGCATTTGAAAGGACGGCGATTTCTTCTTCCGGGGTGAGCGCCTGCATTTTGTTGATCTTCGCGTCCTTCAATTGCGCGCGCAGCAGGCGCAGGGTTTCGACGCGAAGCTTGTCGCCGCCTTTCATGGCGGTTTTATAGTCCTCGTTGAGTTTTTCTTGCAGATTCATGATTATTAGATGAGAAAGAATTACCGATTTTCCCAAAACCTCAGCCGACGCTGCTTGCGGCGCGCGGCGTTGAATTTGCGTTTCGTTTTAAGTTAAGGGTTTTGTAAAAATATATAAAACAGCACATTTAGAAGCAAGTGTTTTTTAAAAAACGCTTGTTCATTTCTTCTAAAAAGTTTATATTAGATCATCGACATGAAAATTGCAAAGAGGTGAGCCTATGCCTATTCCATTTCCCGGCATGGATCCTTGGTTGGAGCGCTCCAGCCTTTGGCCGGACGTTCACGACAGCTTGATTATGGGATTAAGAAGAGCGCTTGTCCCGCTGGTTCGACCGCGATATTACGTCACCGTGCGACAGCGCAACGTCATAGCGGTGGCGCCGCCAGAGCCCAATATTATCATCCCGGATGTGGCCGTGATAGAACGCGACGAGCCTTTCCCAAGGGCCGGATCGTCGCTGGCGGCTTTGGCCGAGCCCATTGCCGTCGAAGTGCCCGTGCCGGAAATGATTCCGGAAGATTATTTGGAAATTGTCAATGTTGCCGATGATCGGGTGATTACCGTGATCGAGATTTTATCTCCGAGCAACAAATCTCCAGGCGAAGATCGCAAACGCTACGAGTCCAAACGAAACATGATTTTTCGGAGCGATACCAATCTCGTTGAAATTGACCTGCGGCGCGATGGCGAGCCGATGCCTTTTACCTTCTTGCAGAGCAACGGGCACTTGAGTTATTACCGGATTCTCATCAAGCGGGGAGATTTTGGACGGCGCGCTTACCTTTATCCTTTTAGCGTGCGTGATCCAATTCCAAATTTTCCACTTCCCTTACAACCGGGTGATGCCGAGCCGCCAGTTCATCTTGGCAAGGTACTCAAAGAAATTTATGATGAAGGCGGATATGATCTCCATATTGACTACAGCCGGCCGCCGGAGCCACCGCTGAGTGAAGCCGACATGACATGGGCAAAGGAAGTTCTGCGGGCATCAAAAATAGCGCATTCATGAAATCAATGAGGTGAGCCTATGCCTATTCCATTTCCCGGCATGGATCCTTGGTTGGAGCGCCCCGGGCTTTGGCCGGATGTTCACGAAAACCTAATTATAAGGTTGCAAGACCAGCTTGCGCCGCTGCTACGCCCGAGATATTACTTGGCCGTTCAGCAACGCACAGTCGTTGCCGTTGTGCCGCCTGATCCTCATCCTACTATATTTCCGGATTTAGCCGTCGTAGAACGGGATAAATCTTTTTTGGACAGAGAATATTCCGAGGCGCCTGTCATTGAGCCGGTTATCGTTGGAATACCCTTTCAAGAAACCATTACGGAAGATTATTTGGAGGTGGTAGAAGTTGCCACCCATCGAGTCGTCACTATTGTTGAAATTCTTTCCCCGAGCAATAAACGTCCGGGTGAAGACCGCGAGGCCTATATATCCAAGCGTGAAAAAATTTTCCGGGCGCAGATCAATCTCGTCGAAATTGACTTGCTGCGTGATTGGCCTCCCATGCCTTTTACTTTCTTGCAAACGAATGGCCACTCTCGGCATTATCGGATTCTGGTCAAGCGCGGCAAGAACTTTCGCCACGCTTTTCTCTATTCTTTTAGCGTGCGTGACCCGATTCCGCTTTTCTCTCTTCCGCTGCAGCCCGGTGATACCGAGCCGCCGGTTCGTCTCGGCGAGGTACTTAAAGAAGCTTATAACAAGTGTAGCTTTGATTTTCGTGTCGACTACAACCAGCCGCCGGAGCCGCCGCTGAGTGAAGCTGACGCGCAGTGGGCAAAGGAGATTTTGCGAGCGCAAGGTGCGATGATCTCATGACAAAAAGTTGTTACAAAAATTTCATTTGATTGTTTCACCCCCCAATATATATTTAATTGGTGATATTCAGAAAACACTAAAAGCTTCATCCACTTTTTGTGAAGTGAAAGGGTGCAACTGCACCTAAACGGTGGTATGGGAAATAAGACGACAAACCCGAATGTCGTCGTTGTGCGGTTAGCGACGACCGCCGCCGAAATAAAACCGGGGAAAAGTGTCATTATCCGGAAAAGTTTGTAAGGCCCATTTTACGCGCTAAAAGCGTGGAGATGGGCTTTTTGTTTTTCTTGGACGATTTTTGAGAAAACCGGAGGAGGGTTCTCATGCCCAAGCCGAAGCTCATTCTTTATTCCCAAGAGCTGCCGAATTGCACCTGCTACGAACCCATCTTCAACACCGTGTTTGCAAATGAAGCGGCGGAAACGGTGGAAGACTTTCTCCACCGCCTGCAGACGACGGAAGCGGCTGCGGCGGTGGTCTGTTGCTGTTCGGCGCAGGAAGAAAGCGTGGAGGAACTCTTGCGTTTGGAAGCGCTCGCCGGCCCTTTGCCTGTGCTAACATGCTCTCGAAAACTTAATCCGCAATTTATTCAAAAGGCGGCGCAGCGCGGGGTGGATCGCTTTCTGCTGTGTGACATGCCAGAGGAGAAAATACGCGACCTCATTTACGAAGCCATCCAAGGTGGTGGTTTGAAAACATTTTTGGAAACCTGTTGCCCTGGCAGCCTCTCTTCATCTCCATACGTGCGCCGCATGATTGATGAAATCGTGCATGCCTTTCCGCATCGCATGACAGAACCCGAGATGGCCAAACGCCTGGGAATTTCCCAACACTGGCTGCAGAAGACCTGCCAGAAAGCTTTTGGCAAAACCTTCAAACGTCTGATGCGCCGCATCTGGATACACCAGGCGCTGCGGCTGATGCAGAAGACGACACTGGATAATGTGGAGATTGCTCAGCAACTGAATTACAGCGAGGAAAGCAACATGGCGCGCGATTTTCGCAAGGAGTTAGGATACTGCCCCACCGAAGCGCAGCGGCAATTAACCTTGCAAAGTCCGGAGGACCTGCTACTTTAGAAATATGCTTTTTGGGTAAACATCTTCCCCCCGGTTCCTCTCCCCTTAAATTATCTCTTTCACCAAAATTAGTTCGCTTTTTGAATGGAAAGTTCGCTTTTGGATTTGACGGAAGGCGAACTTTTTTGTAATTTGATTATGCCCAGTCAGAACCGACATATTGAGTTCGAGCAAGTTCTCTGATATTTCAGTTAAACGCTTGGAATAATTTCAGCAAACGCTATTAACACGAATGGATTATGAAATTGTAGAAGGAGGAATTGTCGTATGAGAGTCGATTTTCATTATTATATTCCCGACTTGGGACCGGTAGCTTACCTCGCAAGAGGCCTGGATGATCGGAGTATAATGGATAAAATGCTCTTGATTGATTACAAGATCAGGTGATATCCACTGCGAAAAGTTCTTAAGCATGGAGTAATAATCATGAGACGGATCACACCATGTTTGCTTTTCATCATCGGGATAACTTTTTTATTCCCGCTCATCCTATGTGCCCAAGATTTTTGGCAACAAACCAACGGCCCCTTTGGCGGAAATGTGCGTGGGTTGGCTGTTCATCCCAATGGCGACATCTATGCCGGAACCGAAACGAATGGTTTGTTGCGCTCAAAAGATAACGGCGAAACCTGGAAAAGGTTGACCAACGGCTTGCCCGCCCGCAATAGTTTTGGATTTACTTTGGCCATCAATGCCAAGGGTCATATATTTGCGGGCGGATGGAGTTCGGTTTACCGATCAATTGATGCCGGTGAAACTTGGACAAACACCAATTTGGGTCAAACCGTTTACGCTCTTGCCATTAACAGTGCAGGACATATTTTTGCCGGCACTTTTGGCGCCCTTTATCGTTCAGTCGATAATGGCAACACATGGTCATTTGTTTATCGAGTGCCGGAGACATTTTTTTACGCCCTGGCGATAAACTCGAATAATGATGTGTTTGCGAGTTCGGTGCATATTTCTGCTCGGCAAGAGGGAATTTATCGGTCCACCGATAATGGGCAAACTTGGGTGCAAACAAGCTTGAAAAATGAATACACAAGAGCTTTGATTGTTGATTCACAAAATACGCTTTTTGCAGGAACGGTACATGGAGTTTATAGGACGTTCGACGCTGGAGAAACTTGGGAGCAAACCAGCGAGGGCTTGCCGAACTGGCCGGTTGTCGATATTTATGCGTTCACCATTGATAGTCAGGGTAACATTTTTGTCGGCGGCAATATTGACGGCGTCTACTTTTCCACCAATGGCGGCAAGCATTGGACAAAGGCATTGGATTCATTTGGTTCCCCTACTGCCTCCTTGGCTGCAGGCGCGGATGGCAAAGTATTCGCCGGTATCCTGGGCCATGGCATCTTTCGTTCAATTGATCATGGAAAAAGTTGGACGCAAGTTGGGATTGTGGCGACAGAAATTAGATATTTGGTTGAAGACCCCAGAGGTTCGATCTTGGCTTGTGCCGTTGATATCCCATTTCTTGGCGGAGTTTTCAAATTTCGTCAAGATCAAGACACCTGGGAACTCCTTATGCAAAATGGCTACCCTTTCCGTTCACTTGTGGTTCACTCTAATGGCGATTATTTTGTAGGAGTAAGTGCTGGCGAAGCCGGTTACGGCCGTATTCTGCGCTCAACGGATCTAGGGATTTCGTGGTTTGAGACGAGTTTCCAAGATAACGACGCTTACACGCTTATTGGTCTTCTCAATGGCGAGATTTGGGCCAGCACGTTAAAAGGAGTCTTCCGGTCATCGGATCTCGGCCAAACTTGGTCGCAGATGGGCTTATCAGACTTCGCCGTTTCCGCTTTGCACATTGACGCTCATGGGCACCTCTTTGGTGGTACTACCGGCAATGGTATTTGGGTATCCCGTGATGAAGGCAAAACTTGGAGCCAAACCGATTTTCCGAGCAACTATAATGGGGTGAATTGCATAACCAGCGATGTTGGCGACCGCATTTTTGCCGGTACGGTTAACGGGGGGATTTTTCGCTCGCTGAATGACGGCACGAATTGGTCAAAAGTTGGTTTGGATAGTGTTTCGGTGAACGCTATTCTTTTGACAACGGATAAGAAAGTTTATCTTGGTGCGAATACAAAAGGAGTGCTGGTTTCTTCAGATTACGGTGACACTTGGACAACGCTTAACAGCGGTTTATTTGATCTCAATGTCACCTCCCTTCTTATGACGAAAAAAGGATACCTGTATGCCGGGACTCTAAATAACGGCGTTTGGCGCAGTACGATGCCGATTACCTCGATTCAAGAAACAAATAAACGTTTGTCGTTTGATTTCCTGTTAGAACAAAACTATCCCAACCCATTTAATCCGAGCACCACGATTCAATTCTCTTTATCTCGTTTAACTTATGTGACGCTGAAAATCTATAACACGCTCGGCGAAGAAGTTACGACATTGGTGGCGGCAAAGCTCTCCCCCGGAAGACACCAGGTTGAGTGGCAGGCTGAAAAGATGGCTGCCGGCGCTTATGTCTATCGTTTGCAAGCGGGCGATTTCATACAAACACGCAAGCTGATTTTGCTAAAATAGGATTAGTGATTCCAAGATTGATCGGATTAAACTGTGAAGGAGGTGATACCCATGACCTGAAGAGAAAAAACACAGCCCCCGAAGCAATCGCCATAAAATACTCTCTTGCCGGAGAATTATTTCATAGAACGTTGTCCTCAGGGGCTTTTTGTTTCTAATTTACTCAAAATTCACAAAAACGCAAACACAAAATCTGGAGAGCAGATATGAACACCTATCGTTTCTTTTCTAATTTGTGCCTTGGGTTCCTGTTGTTGTGCTCTATATCGATTTTATCTGCGCAACAGGTTGATTTCATTTCTTATCCCGATGAGCGAACGGTGCGCCTACCCCCAGAGGCACAGCAACGGCTTGCTGCAATCAAAGTCCGGCCGACCTCAATTTCTGTCCGGCTGATACAATTTCAGAACCTGACCACACTTTCATCCCAACAGCAACTTCGTATTCCCATTCCAGGACTCGGACAGCTCGTGGTGACCGCGACCAAGATCGAACAACCCGACACCTCCAAAGTGTTCTGGAGCGGCGTGCTGCAGGACAACAGAAGTCCGCTGTTTTTCACTGTGGTCAACGGCGATGTAACCGGTATGATTCACACCGAGCGAGCCGTATTCTCCATTGAGCCGCTCGGCGCCGGCCATCACGTTCTCATTGCGCTGGATCAGTCAAAGTTCGGTCCGGACGATCCACCCGATGCTTCTTCCAAGATCTCGCCCGACAAGAACCATGGGGTCCAGGTTCCGGAAATGCAACCATCTAAATCCTTCAGCGAAGCATTGACAACAGTCGGGCCTGTCATTGATTTACTTGTGGCCTATACACCGGCGGTTGCGAGTGCCAGCGGAAATATTTCAAGCCTTATTGGTGCCTGTATTGATGTAACCAAATTAACACTCACCAACAGCAATGTCAACGCCGACGTAGCACTTGTCCATTCCGTTCAGGTGAGTTACACGGAATCCGGATTCACCAATATAGATGTCAATAGATTGCAAGGGACGAGCGATGGCTATATGGATAACGTTCATGCGCTTCGCGACCAGTATGGCGCAGATATCGTGGTGCTGCTTATCGCCTATGCCGACTTTCTCGGTCAAGCTTACGGTATTGAGGTTAGTGCAAGCGGTGCATTTTGTGTGGTGGAAGATAATCCAGCCGTGGGTAACTACACCTTCCCTCACGAAATCGGGCACTTAGTTGGCGACCGCCACGACAATGACCCAACGCCGGGCTATAACCACGGCTATGTCTACGCTCCTGCCTACTGGCGCACGGTGATGGCGGTGCCCTATAGCGGCATCAACAGAATACCGTATTGGTCCAATCCGAACAAGATTTACGGTGGGGTACCAATGGGAACGACATGTTGTAATGATAATGCCAGAAAATGGAACGAGCGAGCTTCAACCGTTGCCGGATTCAGAACACCTATCTCTGTCACCATTACAGGCCCCGATGTTTTAGAGCCTTACCAAACCGGTACGTGGACCGCCAATCCTAACCCACCGGGTTCCTATGCCTTTGAGTGGCGTTTCCGCTTGGATGGCGGCTCTTGGTCTCAAGTCGTTGGTATCGCACAGACCTATTCAAAATCCGACAATCAAAATTTCGAATTGGAGGTTAAGGTGACAGGACCAGGACAATTAGCGTACGATTACCATTATGTCACCGTCGGAGGCATGCCGAAAATGTCAGTTGATGGGTTCAAAGAACGAAATACTGCTATGCCTGCACACTTCGAAGTACTCCAAAATTTCCCGAATCCGTTCAACCCTGAAACCGCAATTCGCTTTGGCCTGCCGAAAGATGAACGCGTGCAATTGCAGATCATTGATCTTTTAGGCCGCGAAGTTCGAAAGTTGGCTGATAGCGATTTCAGTGCTGGTTACCATTCGGTGGTTTGGGACGGCAAAGACAACGCGGGCAACATAGTTCCCTCCGGCGTTTACATCTATCAAATCGTCGCCGGCACGTTCCGCGACTGGAAGAAGTTGGCTTTGGTGAGATAATGGGGCCAATCGCGTTGGCATTTACCCTCATTTGCTACTCACAAATTGTAAAGCTCGTCATGTTTTTTTAGAAAAACGCGGCGGGCTTTTTTGTAATGTGCATGTCATATAAAAATGGATTACAAGCAACTGCGGTTTAATTATTTACAGAATTTGATGTAATTAAAAAAACAGTTTGACAAATAGACTTTTTTTGATTATTTTTTATCAATCAAATTAAGGCTTGAAGGTTCCCATTTGACAGGCTAAAGGAGCTCGCAATCATGAGTCTTGATGCGCTTGGAATGATCGAAACGCGCGGCTTGGTCGGCGCGATCGAAGCGGCCGATGCGATGGTGAAGGCGGCCAAGGTCACCCTGATCGGCAAAGAGAAAATCGGCGGCGGCTACGTCACCGTCATGGTGCGTGGCGACGTCGGCGCAGTCAAGGCGGCGACTGATGCCGGGGCTGCAGCCGCGGAAAAAGTCGGTGAACTGGTTTCGGTGCACGTGATTCCTCGTCCGCATGCGGAAGTGGAAATGATTTTGCCGAAACGCAGCGAGCTCGTCTCTGAAACGTAAGACGTAAAACGTAACTGGTTGCTTGCTACTGGTAACTGATGACTGATGACCATGGTCGAGCGTGCATTAGGTTTGGTTGAAACGCGAGGTTTGGTCGCGGCTCTCGAAGCTGCGGACGCGATGCTAAAAGCGGCCAATGTGGTTTGTGTTGGCAAGGAAATCACGGATGCCGCCATGGTCACGATCAAGGTGGTGGGGGAAGTCGGTGCCGTCAAAGCCGCCGTGGAAGCGGGAAGTGCCGCGGCGCGCCGAGTCGGTGAGTTGGTGTCGACCCACATTATTCCCCGCCTCGATGAACAAGCTGAGCTGGTCAGTTACTCCATTGACGAACGCGCCAAATTAAATCCTTCTGTCCCGCAAGGGACGCCTGTCAGTCGATCAAAAACAGTCGAGCCGCCGGTATCGAAGCGCGGCGCCCGGCGAACGTAGCTCGCGCCGGCGCAAAATCCAACAAAGAGCAGCCTACGCTATGAAAACTTGGTGCGTGCCGGCGTTTGCCAAGATCAATCTCGGCCTGCGTATTCTCGGCAAACGGCCGGATGGTTTTCACGAGCTGGAAACTTACTTTTTACAAATCGATCTTGCTGACAGGTTGTTCTTTGAAAAAAGCGAACTGAGCGGCTTGGTGTTGACGTGCAATCGCGCCGATCTTCCGGTAGATGCTGCCAATCTGTGTTGGCGCGCTTATGAGTTGATTTGTGTGGCGGCGCAACGCCGCCTTGGGGTGCGTTTGCACCTGGAAAAAAACATCCCCGTGGGAGCTGGTTTAGGCGGCGGCAGCAGCGATGCGGCCATAACGTTAATGGCACTAAATCAGCTTTATGATTTGAATATTTCCGACGCCGCGT
>JBOHQZ010000111.1:0-11945 GCA_050732275.1 bacterium | reverse complement strand
AGAAGAATTAAATTTTGCCGAAATTATTTTTTCTATTATGAAAACCCGGAATGCGACCGCATCTGATTATACAAATTGCCGATGGTGTAATGCCGTTTGAATTGCCGCATTGGAGCAGCATTATAGAGAATAAATCCGGCGCCGCGACGGCGGCTCATCCTCTTCTCGACCGGGTTTTCGCGCAATATCGTTTGCCGGTTTGGATCACGCGGGAATATCAACCGCACGCCGGGGCCTGGTCGAATGAAGAAATTCAAAGCCGGTTAAACCGATATTATCGCATTATCCTGCAGGAGGACGCGGAAATCCCCGCGGGCTTGATTCGCGATATTTCCCTGCTACCGATCATCCGGCACGTTCGCATGGGCGCCGTCGGTCACACCGATTTGCCCGAGCTGCAGCCGGCGCCAATGAGCCTCGCCACCGGCATCAGCTCGCGCCGGGCGATCTATTTGGAAGAGGCGCAAGCTTATACGCGCGGTGATGAATCGGTCGTCGTCGCCGTGCTCGATACCGGCATCAGCCAAAGCCACCCCGAATTGCGCGGCGCGCTGCTGCCGGGTTACGATTTTGTGGACATCATCGACGGGGCCGGCAAGTTCATCGGCGATTTTCTGAGCTACGATGAGAATCCGGATGATGAGGTGGGGCACGGCACGCATGTCGCCGGCATCATTGCGGGCCGGGGCAAAGCCATGCCGGCGGGCGTCGTTCCCAAGTGCAAAATTCTGCCGGTTCGCGTTCTCGGCGCGATGCAACGCGGTGAAAAGCGCGTCGGCGCCGGTTTGATTGACAACATCAACGTCGCGGTGAAATGGGCGGTGGATCAAGGCGCCGGCATCATCAATATGAGTTTGGGAATCCGGCACACCGGCGGCGGGTTGCCGCATGAAGAAGTGGTTGATTATGCCAAACGCAAAGGCGTGACGATCGTGGCCGCCTCCGGAAATGACGGCACCGAAGATTTGTATTACCCCGGCGCGTTGCCGCACGTGATCGCGGTCGGCGCCTTCGACGTCAGCGGGGAGGTTGCCGGATTCTCTACTTATGGAAAACAGGTCAGCTTTGTCGCGCCGGGCACGGACATTTACAGCAGCTATCTCGATCATGCTTACGCGTTTTCCAGCGGCACTTCCCATGCGACGCCGTTCGTGACCGGAGCCGTGGCCATGCTGAAATCTTATGCACGAAAAAAAGGCGCGCGATTATCCGACGCCAAAGTCAAACATATTCTCAAGCACACGGCGGACAAAGTCGATGCCGGTTTCAAGAACCGCCGGGCCGGATTCGGCAGAATCAATCTGCTCGATGCCGTGCGTTGGCTTGAAGACAAATTAAATTAGAAAAGCGCTATGGGCAAGAAAAGAACTCCCGTCGCGGCGGGTGAAATCCCGAAAATCTATGCACCCAGCCAATTGAATGATGCAGGAGAAAGCTTTATGACAACAACACCAGTTGTAATCGGCGGACCCGGCCTGAATCATCAGGTGAAATCCGCGTTCTTTACCATCAAACCGAGATTGAGCCATCTCGATCCCCTCGCCGAGGCGGCGCTGGAATTGACTTCCAATGAATTTTTGATCAGGCGAAAACGCCAGGCGGACGAAGACGAGGAGGATTATCCCTTCCCTGACGTCGTCCAGGAATTCACTGCTTATGTTCGGGAAGCCGGAATTTCGAATGATATTTCCATGCTGGCGGCGCAAATCAACAAATCCGGATTGGATGACACGGTTCGCCAGATTTTATCAACCAAAGGAATTTTTGAATATTTGGTGATCGTGGCGCTGACGGATCAAAAAGTCAAAGCGGCCGATCTGAAAGGAATGCAGCACGCCGTCCTGCTCAACTTCGAGGGCGGGCCCACGCTCGATGACGAAAGAAAATCGCCCAAAGGTTTTTTCTACAAGTCGTTGGTTGACGAGTTTCTCGCGCAGACCAAATCCGGCATCAACGCCGCCTCGCCGCTCTATGCGCGATTGATCGACGACGTTCGCCGCGCCAACGTGCCGATCACCGCCGGCAAAACACAACCCGCCATCGTCAGCATTCTCGATCGCGTTCGGACGGAGGGCGACATTCCCAGCTACATCGAGCTTTATGCGGCGAAAGGAGAAATTCCCCTCGCGAAATTTACCAAAGCCGTCAAGACGGCGATGGTGAAATACCTGCTCGGCCTCGATTTGCCTTTTGAAAGCCCCAACTTTCTGCAGGATTTCAACAACGGCAAATACGATGAATATTTTGCCGATGCCTATTATCACGCCACCACGGTTTCCATAACCGGCCAGGATCCGCTGGCGGCAAAATATTCCAAAGGCAACGTCGCCGAGTGGGATTTTTCCGTCGATCAATTTGATTCCATCGTCGAACAGGGGATCATACCGGTCAATATTAAAGCGGCCGGCGCGCTGTACTATATTTATGAGCTTGGCGAGGTCTTGGGAATGTACAAACTTGCCGATGCTGCGGTGCTGCGCTGGGCCAACGGCATGCTCGACCTCACCGACGGCGACGCCGCCTCCAAGCTCTATCAATACTGGAAGCTTCGTGATGAACGCAGCTCGCCGGAAGAGCGCGATCTCATTTACAAGCGGGTTTTGAATGTCGGCGAGGCCAAGGTGCTGCGCCATATGCTCGCCAACGAGGCTTATCCGAAGCTTTGGCATAAGCTGATGGAAGAGGCAGCGGAATACATCCGCCGCTCCGAAGAAAACAGCGCCACCGAAGAAAAAGTTTCGCGCGCCAAAATTTACGAAGCCACGCGCAATTTGCAATACAACCTCACCGCGCACATGACCGGCATGTCGCATCTGCAGACACAGGAAATGCACGAGCATCTAAAGAGTGCCCAGGAAATTCTCGCGCATCCCGAAGTGGTGGATTATTTTGGCGGCGGCCGCAGCAAAAACATGTGGAAAGTGATCGAGAGCCTTTGGAAAGAAGATTTCGGTGATTCTCCCAACATTGCCGCGATTCGCACTTCGGCTGTCGAGGGCAACAAGGTCTTTCAGTGGATTGCCAACTTTGACGGCGCCGGCCGGGTGGTTGATGAAGATTTTCGGGCTTTTCTCGAATCCGCCGAGGCCTGGATTCTGGCGCAAGCTTCGGTGGACGTGAAGATCATTGCCGATGACGAGGACGGCGAAGAAGACGAGGAGGAGGAAGATGATGAAGAATTCGCAGAAAAAGAAGATGATGATTTCGATGATTGGGATAAATAGCCGCGTTTGCACAGGAGAAAAAGACCATGCCTAATTCTGCGACCCTCAAAGATTTGGCGCGCCAGCAGGCGCGCGAAGCGCTGGCGCTGAGCGCCACCTTTGCCAATATGCCAAGAGAAGAGCAGCTTGGAATATACTCGGACCTCGTCAAATCAAATTATGATAATTTGGCCAAACAAAGCGGCCTGTCGGCCGCTTTGGCCACGCCCAAAAAGGCGAGCGACATGATCGATGACGCGCGTCATTTGAACCGAAGAATCGATCAAGCCGGCGATCTGGCCGGCGATTTCATTCAGAACGTCGATTTTCCCAAGTTCGTGCGGGATTTATTGAAAGGCGTTTTCGACGCGAATCTGGAAGTCACGATCAAGCAAATGGAAGCTTACACGAATTTGATGAAAGCGGCCACCGCTTCCATTTCCAAATTTGTCAACGCCATCGACGACACGGCGGCCTTTGGCTATCTGGCAGAAAACAACAGCGATGATTTTAGTTTTGATTTTGACGACAACGAAAAGGACGAAGACGGCAACCCCAAAGCCATATTGACGGACAAGCAGGGCAACAAGCTGGACGTGGGCGACAATGAAGTGAAGGCCAAAATCATGGATGCCAAAATCGCCATGGCCAAAGAGCAACGCGCCCTGCTCCGCGAAACCATTCTGATGGGCGTTACCCGGCTGGTGGTGGAGCGCGGCAACGTCAAAGCCTCGGTGCTGTTCGACATCAAGGCTGCGGAAAAAATTCAGAAGGCCGACAAGGCGGCGATAAAAAAGTCGAAGTCGTCAAGCCGCTCGATGAGCGGCGGCGGCGGGCTGCTCGGAAAAATTTTCGGCGGCGTTTCCGGCGGCCAAACCTCGAGCGAAAGAGAAACGCAGATCAGCGTCTCCTCGGCGAAGAGCGTGGCCTCGACCGACCTGGCCGCCAAGATCACCGGCTCGGTCGATATCACGTTTAAATCCGATTATTTCAAGCTGGATAATTTTGCCGAAATGTACGGCAACCTCAAAAAAGAAGAAGAAGCCCCACGGGCGGCTTTGCCGGCGCCAGCCCCGGCAAGGTAAACTGTAGCGCAGACTTCCAGTCTGCAAACCAAGCAGGCAGGAGGCCTGCGCTACAAAGACTGTTATGGCTCTGAGCATTTTAAAATATGAAGGCACGGATGGAACTCGCAGCACGTTTCGGATCGATCTCGGGCGAAATCAATTTTATACTTATGCCATCGGAGAAAATGAATTCACCAACGCCAACGGCATCAAGCTGCTCGGCAGCCCGCGATTCGTTTCGCCTTTACTGGGGCCGCTCAAAGAAAGCGCGCGTGGGCGGGCGAGATTGGAAGTGCCGAACGATTTGTTCGACCGCGATCATCGCGCCATGCAGTTGATGACCTTTCGCACCGGCGATCGCGTGGGACCGGCGATATCGGATATCATCACTGTGCCGATTCTTACCGGCCGCACGATTTCGGATAATCTGCCGGAGCTTAGTTTTGCAAGGAATATGAATATGGAAATCTATCGCACGGAAACAGTTCCCTTTAAATACCGCGAGCGGCCGCCATTGAGCCAAGGCATGTTTTGGGGCGCGTTGGCCTCGATCATACCGAAGGTTCTGCCGATTGCGGGGAATTTGTTGGGCGGCCTTTTGCAGGGTCGCCGGAGCGGCTCCGGTTCCGCCGGAGCTGCGCCGGCGCAACCCGGAAGTAATTCCGATACCATCAATATGCTAATTTCGCTGCTGCAGAATTTATTTCCCGGCGCGAGCGGCGGCACGCCGGCTGCATCTACTCCTTCGGCTTCACCTCCGGCATCGCCTCCCGTTGCGGCAGCGCAAAGTTTTGCCGTTTATAGCGAAGCCAAAGTGGCTCCGGCCCTGCTCGCGGCGTTGCCGGCGCTCATGCCGCTTCTACAACAAGTTTTAACGCCGGAAACCGTACAGAGCATTATATCGACGGCGGATCCCTCCAAACTTATCGGCGCGGTAACCAACAGTGTGAAAGAAATTGGCAACTTGGGCATTGCCTCGCACGAACAAGATCTCAAACATCTGCGCGAATTGAATCCCGGTGTTAACGACCCGGCGCTGGACCGGCTGCTCGAGAGCATGAGTCTCGGTCTCTCCGAACCGAGCCCGGCATTGGAATATCGCCGGGTGGAATCGGTTCGCCTGCAATTTGACGACGTGCATCCGGTCACGCTGTACGGCCGTGCGAAAATCGTTTACAAAAGCGATCGCGACGCGCAATTTCCGCTGTCGGTGCAATCGCCGCGGCCGATTGCGAACGCCGTTTTGCAGCTCACCGTCAAGAATCCGGTGACGCTGGAAATTCTGTTTGAAAAAAAGCATCGCGTCGAGCCGGCTGATTCCGGGCGCCTTTCCATTATTCCGGCCATTCCAACCGCGCGGCTTTCCACGCTGGCGCCGAATGAAGACTATTTGGTTTGCGCGGCGCTGGTTTGGAGAAATAAATCCGGCAAAAAAATCGGCACGAGCATGACGCAATTGATCACACTGGTGGGAGAATATAGTTTCGACCGCGTTGAAGAGGCCGGCGCCTTGATTCCGCTCAACGACGTGGGCAAGCATCGGGAGGTTTGGCACAAAGTCTGGCAGGGAAGCTTTTCCAAAGAGCGGCGGCGCTTGGGCTTCGATTGCAAATATTACTACGCGCTGGAGCCGACCGCGCCGGCAAATGCCAAAATGGAAACATTAACGCAAATGGAAGAAACCGGCTTGCACAAAGAAGAGGGGAAAATGAAAGCCGGCATGATCGTGAGCTTGTATGCGCTGAACAAAATGATTCCGTTCATCTCGCCGCATCCGGCGCTCAACGAGGCGGAGATCGCGGCGCTGCGGTCGCCGGATTTTGTCAGCCGCTTCAACCAGGCGGCGCGAACCAAAGTTAAATTTTCCGGCCGGCCGGGCGATTCTGCGGCGCTGTGGGTTTATCCCGAAGTAAAAATGCAGCGCCTCGTTCTGCGGCGAGCCGAAGAAGTCAACAATGCCGGGCACGTCCTCAAGTTTAGCGAGCATGCCGTGCATTTTCCCATGCCGGCGTTGGCGCATTTTATCGGAACAGGCATGTAGCATGAAAGAATATCAATTCGCTTTCCCATTGGATTTGGCGCCGGCGCCGGCGCTGCAAAATGAGGCAATCACGCTGGATGGATTGAAGGTCATTTTCGATCAGAAAGTCGGACTTTACCCGGTGGATTTGGAAGAAAAAACCGAGACAACGCGCCATGGAGCCGCAACTCACGCTGGAAGAAGATGAGCCCGAAGCGAGCGCGCTTGAGGCGAAAGCGCTCGTGCCTTTCACCAGCTTTGTCCTGGCGATGTTCGATCTTTGGGAACCCCTGCGCGATCCGGAAACCGGCTTGCAAGCGAAAGTCGAAGAGCTGACGGTCGGCCTGCCGTGTGAAATGAGCGTCGAAGTCGATGACGAGGGCGTGCTCGCCATCGCCGGCGCGCCGCCGTTGCTGCGAACCGAGACGTCGATCATGCCGGTGTTTCATCAAATTCGTATTCATCTCGCGATTGACCAAAATGAATCTTGAAAACCGACCATGGCAGTTGGAGTCTTTTGTCGATTCGCTGATTATGGAGCTGGACAAGGCGCAGGATACGCTGGCGGTAAAGGGAGTGAACCGTCCTTTCACTTACACGGTCAAAGATCTCGCGTTGGAATTGCAGTTGTTCCCTCAATTTGACGGCGACGTCATTCGCTTTTCCACGGCGAAGCCGGGAGAGAGCGGCGCCTCGAAGGTCAAGATCGAATTCGGTTCGGTCAGCGCCGGACAAATTAAAGAAATCACCAAAAATCCCATTACCCGCGATGACGTTGCCGTGGAGCAAATCGAGGAAATCGACGAGGATACCAAGCGCACGCTGCGGAAAATGGGCGTGACCTCCGGAAAGGATTTGGAGCGCATGGAAAGAAAAAATATCGACCTGGAAAAAGTCAGCAAGAACAAGCTCGACTACACGCGGCTGGCCAATCTCATCAATCAGTCGCGGCGCAAGGTGATGACGCCGACGGTGGATAAAGTCAGTATGGGCAAATCCGGCGATCGCTGGCTGCTCGCGTTGAATGGGAAGAATCTCGCGCTCGCCAGCGCGATCGAAGAATTTCCGGCGGCGCTGCTCAACGATCAGCCGGTCGACGTGATCACCGCGACGCCGCAACAACTGATGATCGCGGTCTCTCCGGAACAGATGCAAAAAACCTCGAACCGGTTGACCGTCGCGCTCGATCCGTATTCGGTGATCCGCATGCAGATCAAATCTTGACGCGAATATTATGGACAAACCCCGAAGACGCGAGTCGAAAAAATTTGCCGAAAAGCAGGCTTGACTATGAGACGCCATAAAACAACATTACTCGAATTGGAACGCAAAGTACAGAACAAGCCCAACGGCGCCAAACGCGTTCTGGCCAGGGCTTATGATTCCGGCGTGTCGATTGAATTGTGTTACGATTCTTCTTATTGGCGGCCGCGCAGCATCGACTCCAATATTTACGGCCGGCCCGCCGGTTCGCAATCTTTTGGCTGGTCCGACGAGGTGGCGGCATATACCGTCGAATCTTTCGAAACGGAAAACCCGGACGAGCCGATCGCGGCCGATGATTCGGTATCGAGAAAAACGACAAAGGAGGAATTTGACGAAAAATCCTCCGCGCCGGATGAAGCAACGAGATATGAATTGCAAGAGCGGCGGTCCGACGATAACGAGCAAACCGCCAATGGAAAAGAAAGCGAGCCGGGTTCCGGCGCCGCATCAACCTCCGAGGCTTCTTCGTTTGTGCGGGATTTGCAGGCGATTGCCGCGGAACAAATGCAGCGTTCGCAACAAGCCGCCAAAACAGCGCCAACAGCCCGGGAAGAAGAGCCGCCGCCTAATCACCCGCATGCCATCTTCGACCGCATGGGAAAAAATATGTCGTATGCCACGACGTTCGATCTCGGCACGCTGGAACTGAAAAATCGCTTCAACGAATTTGACCGCCAACTGGATGCCAGCGAGAAAAGAACGCCGCCCCGAAAAATGATCGAGGCTTTCGCCGGACCGGTCGAACTCAACGATCTTGATTTCGCCGAAGATTTCGCGGCGATGAGCATGGCCGCAAATAAAGGCGGGGGCGTTCCCTCCGGAGAAATTTCGGGCCAAACACCTTTTTCAACCAAAGGTGCAGCCACAAAAGTCTCCGGCGCCGCGCCAACCAAAAGTTTTCCCGGTAAAGGCGCCGGTACGACGACGCCGGAACAATCTGCACCGGCGCCAACGAAAGGTTCTCCTCAACAAGATTCCGGTGCGCCGCCAAGGACTCCGCAGCGCGGCAACCCGCCGGCGCAAGGTTCGCCGGCGATTAACGTGACGTATAACGTTCCGCTGGTGCCGCAGCAAACCGGCATGTCTTGTTGGGCCGCCGGCGCCGCCATGCTGGTCGGCTGGCGCGATCAAATCAGTATCGATCCCTCTGAAATTCCGCGCGCCACCGGTTATTGGCAACAGTATCAAAACGGCCTCAGTCCGGAAGACACCGGAATGTTCGCCGCGTGGGGATTGGTTCCCGAGCCGGCGCAAACTCATAGCATCGAAGGTTTCAAAAATTTGCTGGAACGCTACGGCGCGCTGTGGGTGGCTTCGGCAGAACCGGGGCCGCATATTCGCGTGGTGACGGGGTTGACCGGCGATGGGACACCCGATGGCACCACCGTCCACCTCAATGATCCGTGGGAGCGGGGGATGTCGCAGTTCCGTATGCCGAATGCCGGCGCGCAATATACGGAGACCTATCGTCAATTCGAGCAAAAGCAGGCAACGTTGGCGCGCCGGGAATCCAACGTGCAGGGAATCTACGTCGCGCACCTGCCGCAACGACCGGCATTCATTCAATAAAAGTTGGAGGCAACAGATGAACGGTTTACTCGAACTCGAACGGCAAATTAAAGCCGGTAGAAAAAAGCGCGCCCGTGTTTCTCCAAAAGCTTCTCCTCAAAATGGCAAAGCGACTGCACCGCAGGCATACAGCTTCAGCGCGCCGGTCAACTATCGCGTTCCCGGCATTGTGCCGGCGGAGCGGCAACCCTCGAGCATGACCTGCTGGGCCACGGTCACGACCATGATGATGTCGTGGCGTGACAACATGTCGATGGCTATCGAGACGGCTTTGTCGCGCATCGGCCAGCCATACGTCGAAAAATTTCGGCGCAACGAGGGTCTGTTAGGATCCGAGAAAGCGCCTTTTCTCGCCAGCGCCGGTTTGATCGCTGAACCGCCGATGAGCTACTCGCTCGAAGGCTGGGAAAGAATGCTGCGAACGTACGGCCCGCTGTGGGTGACAACCGATGAACAACCCGGCGCCGGCTTTGCCATTCATGCCCGGATCATGACCGGCATTCGCGGCAACGGTGATGCGAATACGGTCGTGGACATCGTGGATCCAGCCGGCGGGCGCCAGTATCAAGAGCGGTTCGCCGATTTTGTCAGAAAATTCGAGGAAGAGGCGCTCGACCCTAAACGACCTTTGCGCATTCAAGTTGTGCATTGGCCGGCGGATGCCGGCGCCAAAGCGCGGAGCGCCACGCAAAGTTTCGCCCTGGACCGAACAATAGACATGCCTCCACTTGTGATCCCTATCTCGGCAGCTAGAAGAGCTGAGATTTTGCAAAGAGGCGGGTGGAAACAGGCCAATATTATCGTGACCGCCGAAAATTTTCTTGGTGAGCCGATGCAACAGCATAAAATTTTTGCCGAATTTAAAGCTCCCGGCGTTGCTCCCGTCGTGGAAGGCGGAGATCTTGATGGCGGTGCAGTATCGTGGCAAAATATTTGGTTAAAGCCTACCGGAACGGTAAGATTTCTTGCCGTGAGGAAAGATGTACCGTCTCTTGTTCCGGAAGGTGTGACGCATTACACTGTCCGCGACCGCGCGCCGTTGCGGTTCAAGCTTACGCAGCAACATAGCGAAGTCACGGTCACGGCAACGACCAGCGAAGAGGCCGTAGAAAAGATTGGCCTCACAGGCAGCGTTGGGGTTGACTTCAAGATCTTTAAAATCGGTGGCGAGGCCAGCACTGAACGCCAGCGTTCAACCACAACAACACGGGAGTTCACCTGGAAAATTATCCTGCCCACCGCTACTTTTGTCGTCAATCAAGTATAGGTTGGCGTGCTCATCAAATCAATTTACGCTTCATTCGCATGAATACAAGCCCGTTTCGGCCCTGCCGAAACGGGCTTTTTATTTTGCACCGGCGGAAAACCTTCTTGACTTTCTAATTGACACGGTGTATCTTTTTCAGTGTTTAGTTTTGAAAATTCGACGCCAGGTATGAGCAACTGAGGAGATCGCAGCATAATGCAGCCGCCCAAAACTCAAACGGCAACGAGTGCCGTTCACGATTACAAAATCGGCCAAGTCATTTTCGCCTCTTCGGCCGGCACGATGATCGAGTGGTACGATTTTTATCTTTACGGTACGCTCGCCGTTTTCTTTTCAACTTTGTTCTATCCGCCCGGCAACCCGACGGTGGCGTTTCTCGCCAGCCTCGCCACTTTCGGCGCCGGTTTCGCGGTACGGCCGTTCGGCGCGCTGGTCTTTGGCCGTGTCGGTGATCTCGTTGGCCGGAAGTATGCGTTTTTGGTGACGCTGACTATCATGGGTGGCGCCACCACCGTCGTTGGGTTGCTGCCGACTTATGAACAAATCGGCCTCGCCGCACCGATTATTTTGGTGCTCTTGCGCTTGTTGCAAGGCCTGGCGCTGGGCGGAGAATACGGCGGCGCCGCAACTTATGTCGCCGAGCATGCACCCGATCATCAACGTGGTTACTACACGAGCTATATTCAAACGACCGCGACGCTCGGTTTTTTTCTTGCGCTCGCCGTCGTGCTTCTCACCCGACTTTCAGTTGGCGAAGCTGATTTTAAAACGTGGGGATGGCGAATTCCATTTCTCGTTTCGGCATTTTTATTGGCAGTATCGCTTTATATCCGGTTGAAGCTGAAAGAGTCGCCGCTTTTCAGCAAATTGAAAGACGCCGGCAAAACCTCGAAAGCGCCGATCAGAGACAGTCTTGGCAACAAGCGCAATTGGAAGCTCATTTTGCTCGCACTCTTCGGCGCGACCGCGGGCCAGGCGGTCGTTTGGTACACCGGCCAATTCTACGCGCTCTTTTTTTTGCAAACCGCGCTTAAGATGGATTATGTTACGTCGTATATCATCATCGCGATTGCGCTCGCGCTCGGCACGCCGTTTTTCATCGTCTTCGGTAAGCTCTCGGACAAAATCGGCCGCAAAAAAATCATGATGGCCGGATGCCTGTTGGCAGCGATAACGTACGTTCCAATTTATATGGGCATGAGCAAATTCGCCAATCCGGTGAATTATGTTGCTCTCACGGCGCTGGTTTTTATTCAAGTGATTTATGTGACCATGGTCTACGGCCCGATTGCCGCGTTTCTCGTCGAATTGTTTCCGGCTAAAATTCGATATACCTCGATGTCGCTGCCGTATCATTTGGGCAACGGCGAGTTCGGCGGCTTCACCCCGCTGATCGCTTCGGCCATCGTCGCGGCAACTGACAACATTTACGCGGGCCTCGTTTATCCGATTGCCATTGCGCTCATGACCTTCGTGATCGGCACACGATTTTTGCCGGAGACCAATCACGTGAGAATTTGGGATGAAGTTAAATGAAATAAGGAGAATATGAT
>JBOHQZ010000110.1:0-11947 GCA_050732275.1 bacterium | reverse complement strand
TTTCCTCCTTGAAAATAAGTTGATCAGTTCATGATGATTGAATGAGATTTTGAGCGACGGCAAGTGATAATTTGCCAAATTTTTTTTCAAGGCGCAAGAAATTTTTTACAATAAAAAGCCCAGTGAGCACGTTTCGTATTCACTGGGCTAAAAGAGTTTAAACTGGCGAATTCACTACAACGCAGGCCGGGTTCTCAAAAGGTCTGCGTCAGTCGAGTCATGATCAGGCGGCCCAAAACCGGCGCGCCAACGAACTCGAGATGCTTATTGTCCAAAATGTTCGACGCCGCAATCGAGAACCGCGTTCCGCTGGAAAATGGCAAATCATAACCGAAGTTGAAATCGAACACGGTGTAGGTTTGCACTTCGCCGATGTAAACGCCGCTGTCCTGCGGGAAGCCTTCGACGTAACGGCCGCGTAACTCCACTTCGTAACCGCGTTGTGGGGCGCGATATTGCACCGCCAGCGCGAACTTGTTGGCCGGCGCATTGAGCGAAATATCCGCGACGCCGCCAAGGTTGCGATAAAGCACGCGATTCGGTTTTTTGAAAAAGTTGAAGCCGCTCTTGGTGACGAAGGAATAATTGCCGGAAAACATCCAGTTTGTGCCGGCGTAATAACTGAAGTACATATCCATGCCGTTGAGGCTAACGTCGCCGAAATTGCGGTAGGTCAAAATCAACGCGGTCGGATCAAACGCTTCTTTCGGGCCGACGGTGCCGAACGGAATGCCGGCCGCGCCCGTGGCAAACAGGCGAACCAACTCGTCCACCGCGGTGCCGTTGCCGTTGCCGCCGCGCGCGGCCGGGTCTAACGACGCAATCAGAATCGCATTCAGTTGCGCGTTGGCTGGATTGGCGAGCGCCGTGCCGAATTGCGTGCCCAGCGCCCCGCCCAGGGGGGTCGGATCAAGGAAAACATTCGGCGTTTCGACTTTCAGCGGGCCGACGAAATCTTTGATTTTAGAATGATAAAGATCGACGCCGACAAACAGTTTCTTGGCAATCACACCTTTATAGCCCAATTCAAAAGTCTCATGCGTGGTCTCCTGAATGCGCGGCACATTCTTGACCGCCGTCACCTGTGAGAACGTTCTCGTCGTTGTATTCAACACGCGCATGACGTTGGTGAGGCCGGCCAACTGCTGCGGCACGATTCCCAAAAATGCCGCAGTGATCGCCTGAATGTTGGCCTCCGGAAGCCCCTGCGCGCGCAACCCGGCTTGAAAAGCCGGCACGAACTGCGCCAGCACAGCCTGGCGTCCAACGCCCCACATCACATTCGTGAACAACGGATCGTTCTGATTGATGAAAGTAGATGAGGACAAACCGGCTTGCACTGCAAACGGCGAACGAAATTGCGGCAGGCCATTGGCGCCGATGTTGAAATTAAAACCAGTTCCCGGCACGCCCTGCGCGCGCACGCTCGTTCCAAAAGCCGGATTGCCAAACGCTCTGCCCAGGCCGAAAACGTCTTGCGCTGAAGAAAGATCGAGGAACAGGTTGTTGCTCGTCGGCGTGCTGAACGCACGGTTGTAGGTCGCGCGCAACGTGTTATTCGAGTTCGGTTTGAAAACCAGCGCCGCCCGCGGTGAGAACACCGGATCTTCGATGAAGTTGTGATCATCAATGCGCGCCGCCAGCAGCACATCAAGCTTTGGAGAAAGTTTCGTCTCCGATTGCAGATAGACGCCGTATTCGTTAATGTTGTCGTTTCCTTCGTTGCGACCGTTGATCGTGCTTTTGGTATCCGGCCGCGTCAGTATTGCGTCAATGCCGTAGATGAACCGTTGCTTCGTTCCGAGCCCGAGGCTGTGTTGCACCTGCGCCGCGAACAGCTTCGAATTATCCTTAATCAGTGCGCCGTCACGCAGCAGGTAGGTGTCGCCGGCGTCGCTGGCATTCACGAAACCTTGAATAAAAAAATCTTTGTAATTGAACCGCGCTTGCCCGTAGAGATAAGCCCAGCCATCCGCCTGGCCGGCGCCAAGACCCGTCAACTCGAGATTGTTGGCGCGATTGTACCCGGCATTGAAAATCAACCCGGTGTCATCCGTTAAACGAAAATCCAGGCGCGCTTCGCCGGAAATTTTTTGCACGTTGAAATCGCGGGTATTGGGAACCGGCCCGCCCTGCGGCACATTGCCCGTGGAAGTCTGGGTGTATTTGGTGATGGTGGCGGGTTCCAGCCGATCGAAGCTTTCCCAATCCCGACCCTCATAATATTGGGCGGAAATCTTTAAGCCGACTTTTTCGCTGAGGCCCTTGGCGTAGCGTCCCGAAGCCATGTAAATATTGCGGCCGCCGCTGGGATCGCTGCGGGCGAAATTCATGAAATCACGGCCACCGCCGCCGACGCTGAGGGTGAGGCCTTCGGAATCAAACGGCGATTTCGTGATGATGTGCATCACGCCGCCGGCGCTATTCGGGCCATAAAGCGCCGCGCCCGGCCCGGAAACGACCTCGATGCGCGAAATATCTTCCGTGGTCAGCGGAATAAAATTGTACGCATTGAGCCGCAACGACGGCACGTTGGCGTAGCGATTGTCCGTCAACGACAGCAGCGCGCCGGAAAAAATGTTGTTGAAGCCGCGCACTACGACGTTGCTTTGCGCGATACCGTTGGTGGAAACATCCACCGCCGGCAAGCCGCGCAAATAATCAGTCGGCGTCGTTGCCGGCCGGCCGCGAATTTGGGTCGCCTCCAACACTGAAACCGCTGCCGGCGCATCGAGACTTTTTTCCTGGCGCCGGGAGGCCGAGACGACCACCGGGTTCAAGGTAACACCTGTCCCGGTCAGGGTGATATTCAACACTTTGTTTTCACCGGCCGCAACTGTGACATTTGCAATGACCTTCCGATCGTACCCGACGTAAGAAACAGTAATCGAGTACGTGCCGGCCGCCAAATTCGGTACTTCATATTCGCCGTCTAAATTCGATGCCGCTCCGGTTTGAACGCCGGTCGCAGTGACTTGCACGTTGGCTTGCGGTAAAGCTTCGCCGGATTGAGCATCGGTTACTTTCCCGCGTAGGATTGCCGTTTGGGCGAAAACCGTGCATAAGCCAAGACTGAATAGTAAACCTAACGTGAGTCCAGCTCTCAGCCATTGCCCGACGGGTGTAGCCTTTTGACGCCGTGACATATTTCCTCCTTCCGAAGAGAGTTTTGGTGAACAACCGGACAGCCGTCCGGCAAAGATAGGAAGCCGAATCACCTTGGCATCCCCGGCCTGCCAGGACGATGACCATTTGAATAATGAAAAGGCGTGGCTGTAATTTGTTAAAAATTTTTCTCAGGTGCAAGAAGTTTTTTATTTTGAAACAACGACACAAAAAGTAAAATTTGGGGTTGAAACACAAGAGGAAATTTTGTATATTAGCCATACAGGTTCAAAACCAAATGAATCATCTTTGTTAAAGAACGCCCCGTAGCTTGGGGCGTTATATATTTATTGCCTTTCAGGCATTGTGGGAGCCAAAAAGCACAGGAGTTTTTCATGAAGCAGTATTATTTTACCGAAGCCGGCTACGAAAAATTGCGCAAAGAAATCGAGAGTGTCGAGCGATATATCAAAAACGATATTGCCAAAGAGATTGCCACCGCGCGCGAGCACGGAGATTTGCGGGAAAATGCCGAATACGAATCTGCCAAAAATAAGCAAGCGAATTACATGGCCAAGCTCGGCCTTTTGCAGGAGCGTTTTCAAAATGCCCGGATCATTCGCAAGAGCGATTTGCCCGACGGCATCGTCACGCTCGGAAAAGTGGTGATGATAAAAGAAACGGCTTCGGGGCAGAACGAGAAATACACCATTCTTGGTGACGGCGAAACGGATATTGATAACGGCATCATTAGTTATCAATCGCCCCTGGCACGCGCCTTGATGAATCACAAAATCGGCGATGTGATCGAAGTCAAGCTGCCGCGCGGAACTAAAAAATATGAAATTCAGGAGATTGGCTTTTATGAGGAGGTTTGAAAGTCAATAATTTGTCTGAAAGAAAACGCCTAGCTCAAACCATAAATGGCGCTATGGTTTTATTTTGAGGCCGATTTAGCATCCTTTCATTTCTCAGCCCCGTGATTCATCACGGAGCGAATTGAAAACATACACCATTTTCTCACTCCCAAGCACGCATTCCTTCCCCACGTGTGTCACCTCACAAATCCGCAAATTTTTCATTAAAGCCAAAACGTGCGAGAAAGATTTGAAGATTGAAGGTGTCTTTTTGAACACCATCAACATATCAACCTATTGGGTGTCTGAAATAAAAATATACAATATCTTGAATTTTTTAAAAATTTTCCTTGATTATTACAAATTGGCGACTTATATTGTACCCCGGCAACATTGTTCCGATCTTCATAGTATATTATTTTAAGGAAAATCGGGACGAGAACATTCACTGCGTTGCTGGCCTTCGTGCAAATTCGCTCGCTGCGGCGCGACCAGACAGAGACGGATTTTTGCATCCGAAGCGTACAGACGCCTTTCATGGAGGAAAGCACATGGCCTCAAAGCTGCAATCATCCCCCAATTTTGACAACCTCGAAGTCAGTGCTCAAGTCACGGATGACGGGGCCAATAACCACGGGGTTATTTCTCAAACCATCTCCAAGCCGTCTCCAACCGAAAAGGGCAAAGGCCTCACGCTCAATCGCCTTTTTACTTCCGGCGCGAGCCATCCTTTTGACGAGCTGACCTGGGAGCAGCGGAGCGCCGTTATTACCAACGAAAAGGGCGAAAAAGTTTTCGAGCAAAAAGACGTGGAAATTCCGGCCACCTGGTCGCAAATGGCGACGAACGTAGTGGTGAGCAAATATTTCAACGGCAAGCTCGGCACCCCCAATCGCGAGACCAGTGTGCGGCAGCTCATCGACCGCGTCGCGCGCACCATTCGCAAGTGGGGAGAACGCGGCGGCTATTTTGCCACGCTTGACGACGCCAATATTTTCTATGAAGAATTGGTGCATTTGTTGGTGAACCAAAAATTGGCCTTCAACAGCCCGGTGTGGTTCAATTGCGGCTTCGAGGAGAAGCCGCAGTGCTCGGCGTGTTTTATTAATTCGGTGGAAGACCGGATGGAGTCGATTCTCGAATTGGCCAAAACCGAAGGTATGCTGTTCAAATGGGGCTCGGGCACCGGCTCGAACCTCTCGGCGCTGCGCTCCTCCAAAGAAAAATTGTCGAGCGGCGGCACCGCGAGCGGTCCGGTGAGCTTCATGCGCGGCTACGACGCGTTCGCAGGCGTGATCAAAAGCGGCGGCAAGACGCGCCGCGCTGCCAAGATGGTCATCTTGAATTCCGATCATCCCGACATCGTCGAGTTCATTAATTGCAAAGCCAGCGAAGAGAAAAAAGCCTGGTCGCTGATCGACGCCGGCTACGACGGCTCATTCAATGGCGAGGCTTATAATTCGATTTTTTTTCAAAACGCCAATCACAGTGTGCGCGTGACCGACGAGTTCATGCGCGCGGCAGAGAGTGACGGCGTTTGGCAAACCCGCGCCGTCACCACCGGCGAAGCGATGGAGACCTATCGCGCGCGCGATCTCATGCACCAAATTGCCGAAGCGGCATGGTTATGTGGCGATCCCGGCATGCAATTCGACACCACGACCAACACCTGGCATACGAGCTCAAATAGCGGCCGCATCAACGCCAGCAATCCGTGCAGCGAGTACGTTTTTCTTGACGACACCGCGTGCAATCTCGCCTCGCTCAATCTCATGAAATTTCGCAAAGAGAGCGGCGAGCTTGATATCGAAGCGTTCAAGCATGCGTCGCACCTCAGCATTCTCGCGCAAGAAATCATTGTCAGCAACGCCAGCTATCCGACGCCGGCGATCGAGCGCAACAGCCATATTTATCGGACGCTCGGCTTGGGCTACGCCAATCTCGGCGCATTGTTGATGGCCGCCGGTGTTCCTTATGACAGCGAGGCCGGGCGCGCTTACGCGGCAGCGATTACCGCATTGATGTGCGGCCAGGCCTATAAAACTTCCGCGCTCATCGCCAGTAAGCTCGGCCCGTTTCCGGCTTTTGAAACCAATCGCAAGCCGATGCTCAACGTCATCAAAAAGCACGGGGATCATGTGAATAAGATCGACCGTTCATTTATTTCTCCCGAGCTTTATCAAGCCGCCAAAAAAGTTTGGGAAGATGCTTATGCGCTGGGCAGTGAGTACGGCTACAAAAATGCGCAAGTGACGGTGCTGGCGCCGACCGGAACCATCGGCTTCATGATGGACTGCGACACCACCGGCGTCGAGCCGGACATCGCGCTGGTGAAATACAAACGCCTGGTTGGCGGCGGCATGATGAAGATCGTCAACCAGACCGTGCCCGAAACGTTGCGCAAGCTCGGTTATGCGCCGGAACAAGCCAAAGCGATTCTGGCGCACATCGACAAGAACGATACGATCGAAGGCGCGCCGGGGTTGAAGCCGGAACATTTGCCGGTATTCGATTGCGCTTTCAAGCCGGCGAACGGCAGCCGTTCGATTCATTACATGGGGCACGTCAAGATGATGGCGGCGGTGCAGCCGTTCATCTC
The DNA here is from genome assembly GCA_050732275.1 of bacterium. GTDB lineage: Bacteria > Zhuqueibacterota > Zhuqueibacteria > Zhuqueibacterales > Zhuqueibacteraceae > Zhuqueibacter. Next base: position 5,386 of record JBOHQZ010000110.1, on the reverse strand, counting down.
CGGCGCGATCTCGAAAACCGTCAACATGCCGAACGACGTGACGCCCGACGATATTGCCAGCACTTACCTCGAAGCGTGGAAGCTCGGGTTGAAAGCGATTGCGATTTATCGCGATGGCTGCAAGCGCACGCAACCGCTGTCGACGAAATTGGAAAGCAGCAGTAACAGTAGCAGTGGCACCCGCAGTAGCACTCAAATTTCTCCTGCAACTGCCACTGCAACTGCCGCCAGGCCCGCTCGCCGCCGCTTGCCGGATGAGCGCCATTCCATTACGCACAAATTCAGCATTGCCGGTCACGAAGGCTACCTCACTGTCGGCATGTACGAAGACGGCACGCCCGGCGAAATTTTCGTGGTGATGGCCAAAGAAGGCTCGGTGGTTTCGGGCTTGATGGATTCGTTTGCGACCTCCATTTCTTTGGCGCTGCAATACGGTGTGCCGTTGCACGTGTTCGTGAGGAAATTTACCCACACACGCTTCGAGCCTTCCGGCTTCACCAACAATCCGCAGATTCCGATTGCCAAGAGCATCATGGATTATATCTTCCGCTGGCTGGCGCTGAAATTTTTGCCGGAGGAAGAACGGTCGCAGGTGCTCGCGGAGCCGGCCGAAGAAAAAGTGAACGGCACGGCTGTCAAGGCCGCGCCGCGCAATGGCACCGCGCGCGAGCTCGAACAGAAAATTTTCGCGAGCCAATCCGACGCACCGCCATGCCACGATTGCGGCAGCGTCATGGTGCGCAGCGGCAGTTGCTACAAATGCACCAACTGCGGCTCGACGAGCGGGTGCTCGTGAGACGGCGCAGTTGATCGATCATTTCGTGCTTCCACACTATCCTTAACCCTAAAGACAAAGGGCATCTTGCGCCAGATCGCAACGGTCGGACCGGATGCCCTTTGCCGTTTGCATCCGTAACGAATAAAATATTCGCGTCTAGCCGCATTGGATTAGCGGTTAAAAATAATATTGCAAAAACTTCACATGCGCAAAACTTTGAAAAGTTTTGCTTGCAATTTATTGTCGATCTTCTATCTTGTTGAATGTCTTAAATTCAACGAAAGGGTAGGATAACATGCGCAGAGATGATCAGCGTTTTGCCGAAGCGGAGAAGTATTGGGAGTCGGGCAAAATCAAAAAAGCCCTGGCGGTTTTTGAAGATATCATTCAAGATGAAAGCCTGCCGGTTACGGCTCGCGCCGTCGTTTGTGAATATGTCGGCCGGCTGCAAATCGGCATCTGGAAATTGAAATCCGCCGAGCAGTATCTGCGGCGGGCTATTGCGTTCGACGATGACGGCGTCGAGCATCACGTGCAACTCGCCAATTGCCTTTGCCTGCAAGAACGGCAGGAGGAAGCGTGGCAATTGATCCGCCGGCTTTATCAACGCCATCCGGATCACCCGGCGGCCATTCATTACATGGGCAAAATGTCGGACGAGCGCGGCATGCACGCCAAAGGCCTGGCGCTCATGAAGAAATCCGTTCGTTTGGAGCCGACCAATGAGCGCTTTTGGTCGAACCTCGCTTTCACGTATGTGATGCGCGGCCACCCCGGCGCGGCGATGGTGTGCAGCGAGCAAGCGATGGCCTTGAACCCGCACGACGACGTCGTGCAGTTCGTTCACAAAGTCGCCTCGCAATTCGAGCTGCGGGAAGAACCCATTAAACCCGCCGTCACCGTGCAACCGCCAAAGAACACGAATGCCGTTAGTGAACGCAGACGCAAGGCAGAGAAACGCCAGTTTTAATCATGAAAATCAGTGAGTGGATTTACCGGGCAGACTGGATAAAAACCAAAGCCGGAATCTGCTAAATCCGCTCTCCAGCTTTTGTGTTGCAAGGACCATGAATGCTGAACAAAGCCGGCATATTCTTTATCGCGAGTCGCAGCCGATGGCATCGTGGATCATGCTGTTGCTCCTCTTCGTCTTCGTTTCCAATCTCGCGATATTATTGTTGCTGCTTTCCGTGCCGCAGGTGCCATTGTGGCCCAAGCTGTTGTTGGTTGCCGTCATATTGGCGCTTAGTGTCATGATTTGGATGTTTCGCCGCTTGTCGATCGAGCTGACCGAGTCGGATATCTCTTTCGGTTTTGCCCTGATCCGGAAACGCCTGCGTTGGCAGGAGATCGAAAGCATCGAAGAAACGCCATATCTTTTCTCGCGCTTTTTGGGTTGGGGCGTCCGCTATGATATGCGCGGCACTTTCGGCTTTATCGCGCGCAGCGGCATGGGGGTGCAAATCCAAACCCATCATCGCTGGCGCTATTTCATCTCCACCGATCAGCCCCACCTGCTGCTGGATATTGCCAAAGCGCAAATCCAGCACGCCCAAAACTGAACGCTCGCAGAAAAACAATGACAAAATGATAATGGTCAAAATAATTAAAAACCTTTAAGTTATTTTGACCTCGATAATTTTGTCCAAACTTTTTTTAAAATAATTTTCCGCAAAATTTCGCCTTTGCCGGTATAGTTATTTTGTTGTTATTACCTCTTGCCAAAAAAATCAAGCGCAATTGGCTGTGCTTTAACTCTTTCATGGACGATGCCGCAATATCAAGATCACCTCTTTTTAGCCAGACCGCCTTTGTTGTCATATCGCCGGTTTGCAGCCTTGGTTGTTTTAGCGACGGTTCTGCTGCACTCGGCGATGCCCGCTCAAGAAACTTCCCGCCGGGTCTTGCCAAAGCACGACGTGGCGGCTGCAACCGTTCCACTTTATGCGCCGTTTGAAGTGCAGCTTTCGACCTCGCGCCAGTACGACAATCCCTGTCTCGATGTCGGCGTCACCGGAGTTTTTACTTCCCCGGCCGGCAAGGAATTGCGGTTGGCCGGATTTTGGGACGGCGGCCAAACCTGGCGCGTGCGTTTTGCGCCGAACGAGCGCGGGATTTGGAATTATCGCATCGAAAGCGAGGATGGCGAATTGAGAAGCTCCGGCTCGTTCGAGGCGCTGCCGTCGACGCGGCGCGGCTTCGTGCGCGTCAGCAAGGCGCGGCCGTATCAATTCGAAAATGGCGACGGCACACCATTTCTGTTCATGGGCGATACGAATTGGGACGGCATGAGCGACGGCGTCGGCCTCGATCCGCATTTCAAAAACTATATCAACCTGCGCGCCGCGCAAGGTTTCAACGCTTATCATGCGATGGTCATCAACAATCGCTATGATTATGGCGTCAACGAAGGCGGCTCGCCGTTCGAGTTGTTTAATTCCGACACGCGCGACTATAATCGTCTGAATCCGAATTTTTTTCAGTGGGTGGACCGGCGCGTCGCTTACGCCGACAGCGTCGGCATGGTTTCGATTCTGTTCTTCGCGTGGTCCGAAGAAGTGCGCAAAATGTCGGCGGAGCAATATCAACGCTTCGCCCTGTACGTCGTCTCGCGCTGCGCCGCCTACAATGTTTTTTGGATACTCGCCGGCGACTATCAAGCGTATTTTTACAATCCGCCGCTTTATCGCCAGGTGGCCGAAGCCGTGGCTCAGGCCGATCCGTTCGATCATCCGATTTCCATCCATCCGCAAGACGGCTACACCAATCGCGAATTTGCCGCGGAGCCGTGGCTGAGCTACGTGATGCACCAATTGCGTGACGCCGGCGAGTTTCTCGCTGACACCGTTCGCTTCGACCGTATCTATAACAAGCCGGTGGTCAACGGTGAATACGGTTATCACGTGCCCGAGAGCCGGCATCCGTATCACGGCATTTTGCAAGGCGCGGACTACACGCGCACCGGCGGCTGGTCGATTTTCGCCGCCGGGGGTTTTTTCGTCGCCGGCTTCAAGCATACGTTCTACGATCCCGACGGCCATTATCCGTATGATCCCGGTTTCGATCTGCCGCCGGTTTATTTCGATCTGCAAAACGCCAAGGATCTCGAAGCCGCCCGGCAATACGGCGTCTTGGCTAAGTTTTTTCGCGAGCAAACCTCCTGGCCGGATTTGCAGCCGCATCGCGAGCTGGTGCGCGATGGCCAAACCGAGCTGCTCGCCAAGCCCGGCGAGGAATATGTTGCATACAACGCCCGCGGTGGAAGAATGCGTTTGCAATTGCCGGAGCATCAATATTTTTCTCTCGCCTGGTTCGATCCGGTTCGCGGCGTGTTGGCGCCGGGCCGGATTTTTGCATCCACCGGCGAAACGGTTTTGATCATGCCTTCAGACTCTTTGGACGCCGCGGCTTTGCTGCGCACGACAACGGCGCCGTCGGTAACCAACGTGGGAAGAATACTCGGCTTGCGCCGCGAGCAGCTCAATATTCACCAGGTGCGCTATCGCTGGTCAACGCCGGAGCCGGCGGACAGCCGGATCGATTTGCAAAAACCCGGCGGCACGCGCGTGCAATTTGTTGACAACAAATTGGCCACCGAACATGCGCTCGTGATCGACGGACTGGCGCCGGAGACGGATTATACCGTCGTCATTTCATCGCAAACGAATGATCGCCGTGAATGGAAAATCACGGCGCAAACGCTGCACACGGACATCGTGGTGATGGATGAGTGGATCGAGGCCGAGAATATGCCGGCGCGAACAGTTGGCCGTCGCGAGCTCCCCGGCTGGAATCTCGAGGAGGCGGGATATCTTTCCGTGCCGCTCGATTTTTCGGAGGCCGGCCCGTATCGTTTCACCATCCGCGCCCGCGGGGAATATCGCCAAAGCTGGCCGCGTTTGTCGCTGCGGCTCGACGATGCCGAACTGGCCGGTTTCACGATCAATTCCGCGGTATACAAAGATTTTATTTTTCAAAAAGAAATTGCCGCAGGCACGCACGAGGTAAAAATCGTTTTCACCAACCCGGGCGAAGAACGCCAGCTTATCGTGGATCGGTTGCACGTTCAATTCGTCCGCGCCGCCGAGCCGGAAACCGAACCGGAGTCGCCGCCAGCGGCGCTTTCGCTGCGCCATTTTCCCAACCCATTTCGCGAATTGACTTTATTCACGGTCGATCTGCCGGCCGGCGGCCAAATTGCTTTGAAGATTTTCGATCTGCAAGGCCGCGAGGTGGTGACTATAATAGAAGGAGAAAAAACCGCCGGGCAGTATGACTTTGCATGGGACGGGGCCAACGCGGCGCGGCAAGCGGTTGCCGCCGGCGCTTATTTCGCCGTGCTGCGCTATGAAACCGCGACAAACGGACGGTCGCAGATTCAAGTGCTGAAACAAAAAGTTTTGTACTTGAAGTAAAAGCTGGAAGCTTCCGAATATATTGGAAAGTTACTGACGACCGGGAGAAATATGACCGCGAAACTTTTTCCGTACCAATATTTTATTGCAGCCATTTTTTTATCCATCCTGCCGGAATTCGGGCTTGACCATTCCATTCGATTGCACAAAACGGCCGGCGCTGTTACCATGCCGAAAGTGCGCGGGCCCGCCG